>JAYVFS010000093.1:0-4763 GCA_043772905.1 Saprospiraceae bacterium
TCTTCGAACAGTTCACTCGCGTTCAACTCTTTTATCTATACTGCACTTAGACGCTCAATACCAACTCTTGAAAAGTAAGCACCTCTAAGCCGTTTGATACGTCTGTCTCAACCAGTCCCTACCGATAGTTCAAGTTTTCTTCCGATTACTCCCTATCATCTCGAAAATAGCACTTTCTTATACCTTTGGCTGTCGGGTCTAAGAAGGTCAGGACACACGATTCCTCCTGAATGACAAAAGCGGCATAAAGAAAGACTTCGCCAGCGTCTAAACGACTTCGCCAACTCAAAGAAGGACTTTGCCAGCGTCTAAACGTCTTCGCCAACTCAAAGAAAGACTTTGCCAACGTCTAAACGACTTCGTCCACTTAAAGAAAGACTTCGTCAGCGTCTAAACGACTTCGTCAACTCAAAGAAGGACTTTGCCAGCGTCTAAATCGCAATAAGGCTAAGCGAAAGAGATATAAGCAAAAGAAAAAAGACAAGTAAATTCGGACATTTGAGGCAATGCCGAAGCCAAATTGGGTCAATGGGCGCACTGTATAGATGGAGCCGTTTCTATACAGCACAAACAGGTAAATAGGGTTCATTTTACGTCAAAAAGTGGTTTTCAGTCGGAACAGTAAGTCAAAAAGCACGGATTGTAACAAGGTAAAATTCATCTGGTACGGCACTTGTTTCTTATTCGTCAACAAAAAACATTGTATGATTTAAATCTTAATGCAAAGGTAAGGGTAAGTTGTTTACATTATCAATAGGGGAAATAAAAATATTTGTAGTTTTTGTAATGTTTTTTTTGCGATTTATGAAAATTATTGCGGTTTATACGTATTGGATACCTCAAAGGTATCCGATACGTGGTTTTTCAATATTGTTTTACTTCAAGGTAAAAATATATTAATGTAACTTTGAACATGTAACTTGTATATTTGTGCGTAACTATTCTAAAATCAAAATGAATGAACCCTCTTATACTTCTTGTCAATCAATTCAAAAAAATAGGCGACACATCTAAAGTCGAAGCATATCTTGATTTACAAAAAAAACTTATCGAATTTACTGGTTTGAAAGCAGACGACTCTCGTTTGTCCATGTCGGTTAGAAAAGAAGGTGATATTAGTATCAATATCAATTCACGGCGTGTAATAGCTCTTGTTTTTAAAAAACGTACTTGGCGACTTCAAATCATGATAAATGATGATGATTTGAGCGAAGCTAAACAATTTGAAGGTTATCTATCGCGCGAAGATGAAGCATTTAGCAATAGAAGGGGTGTACCTGCCTCCCTCATACGTTTTGATTTAGATATTAAACCTTACCAAAATAATCGTTTGATGCAGTTATGGCAGACTTCCGTTCTTGATTACTTACCTACTGCATCGGGTACGCCTTATCGAAAAGAGTATAATGACTGCTTATTTGCCGCTACGATGAACGAGAAAGCAAGGCAACAACTTTTTAACTGGATAGAACAAGATACAGTGACTGAAAAGGAACTTGAATCTGATGAAATTAAAGAACTTTTCAACCTTGATGATTCAACAGGCACCCCCTCAGTATTAGATTCAAATATTGCTAAAAACAATAAAGACATGCCCATTTCTCCTTTAAATCAAATCCTTTACGGACCTCCTGGTACAGGAAAAACGTACCATACCATTAATAAAGCCCTTGCTATTATTGAAAATAAAACGGAAGAAGAGCTTGAAGCAGAAGATAGAAAAGATTTGAAAAAACGCTTTGACGATTATGTTACTGAGGGGGTCATTGTCTTTACCACTTTTCATCAAAGTATGAGTTATGAGGATTTTATTGAAGGGATAAAGCCGATTGAACCACAGAATGAAGGTGAGAATATGACTTATAAAGTTGTTGATGGGATATTGAAAAGGTTAAGTATTGATGCCTCTTTTGCTATTGCACAGCAAAAGAAATCAGAAAACATTGCAGAGATTATTGACTTTTCTACACAATATGAAGATTATATTGGCAAAATAGATGAAAGGTTGTTGCAAGGAGAAAAAATAAAAATTAAGACCAAAAGCAATGCAGTAATTTTTATTGACAGTATTTCGCCTAATCGAAACATTATTGTACGACATATAGAAGGTACACGTACTTATATCGTATCAAAAGATAGGCTTACTAAAATTCATCAAGCATTTAGCAAATTAGATGATGTCAACAATATTGATTCACAATTTAGAGGCGTCATTGGCGGTTCAAATGCTTCTGCTTATTGGGCAATATTGAATGATATACGAAAAACCCCTTTTGATTCCCAAAAATCAGATTCATTTAAAGTTTATACGCATGACGAAAAGAAAGAAGTCGTGGCTTCTATGTCAAAATCGGATTTTGAATATAAAAAGGCTGAAAAATATAAACCATTCGTCCTCATCATAGACGAAATCAACCGAGGCAACGTCTCTCAAATCTTCGGGGAACTCATTACTTTGATAGAAGAAGATAAAAGATTGGGCAATAATGAAGCCTTAACTGTGACATTGCCATATAGCAAAGAAAAATTCGGCGTTCCGTCCAATGTCTATATCATTGGCACAATGAATACGGCAGATAGAAGCGTTGAGGCTTTGGATACGGCTTTGCGGCGGCGTTTTAGTTTTGTAGAGATGCCACCAGAATCTAAACTTCTAGAACCTAATTATATGTATTGGAATTTCTTATGGAGCAATACACATAGAACATACGATGATTATAAAGAACAGGAAAAGGCATTGCTCGATTTTGTAGGCGCGGGTGAGGTTATTTGGAACAAAAGAGGTAAAGTTTGGACGGCAGAAGCTGCAAAAGGAAAGAATATAGGACAAGTAAAGTTTTTTCCTAAAAGTGAATTTACTGGTTATGACCTTCAAAAGATTCTTGACACCATTAATGACCGCATTGAAGTCTTGTTGAATCGAGATAATTTGATTGGACACAGTTATTTCTTAAAAGTTGATTCAGCCGAAAAGTTGAAGGCAACAATGTTTAAAAACATCATTCCCTTGTTGCAAGAATATTTCTTTGGCGATTATGGAAAAATAGGTTTGGTATTGGGTAAAGGTTTTGTGAAAGAGGAAAATGAGCGCATAAAAGTCTCTTTTGCGACATTTGACTATCCTGATACTGAGGGGGTGCAAAAGACGGTTTATGAATTGAGAAAACAAGATGATGTGGATATTAAAGAAGCAATTAAATGGTTCTTAAATGGAAAAGCCTAATCATTTTACCGTTTTTGAATACGATACATTGCGTTTAAATAAAGAATTGACACCCCCTCAGTATCAAGCTTTGCAAACGTATTATGGCGATATAGGTGTACCTTATTATACACTGATAAACAACGGTGTGCGTTTTTGTCAATATGTTGGTGTACTACAAATCGGCAATTTGACGATAGAAGTTTTGCCAAAAACAGATAAATCAAGCGATACAGGTAAATGGAAAAGGTTGTTAATCGGTATGTTGCGAGAAGTGGGTGTATTTAAAATTCATGCACCAAGCAGCAGTGATTTGCAGCTACAATCTAATTCTATTCTCGATTTATATTTTGAATTGTATGTAACTGAAATCGAATATCTGTTACATAAAGGTTTGGTCAAACGCTATCGACAAACGGAAGGCAATACAACGGCATTGAAAGGTCGTTTGCAATTCAGCAAGCATATACAACAGAATTTGGTGCATCAAGAACGGTTTTACGTCAGTTATACAACCTACGATGCACAACATACGATTCATTCGATTTTGTATAAAGCCTTACGTTTGGTTAAAAATATCAATACACAAAACGCTTTGCACAGTCGGATTGGGGCATTGATACTTAATTTTCCAGAAATGCCCGATGTGAAAGTATCTGAAGCAACATTTGAGAAAATCACGTATAATAGAAAAGACGAGCATTATCAAAAAGCGATAGATATAGCCCGTTTGTTGCTTTTGAATTATCATCCTGATCTATCGAGAGGGCGCAATCATGTTTTGGCTTTGATGTTTGATATGAATTTGTTGTGGGAGCAGTTTGTCTATGTGAGTCTTAGAAAAAACATAAAAGCAAAGAAAGGTTATTCCATAAAATCACAAATAAGCAAAGCGTTTTGGCAACCACATGAAGAGCGGAAAGCAAGCCACATGAAGCCTGATATTTTTATCGAAACAGATGAAGGTGTGCACATTGTCTTAGATACAAAATGGAAAAACTTGAATGGGCATAATCCTTCGCCCGAAGATTTGAGACAAATGTATGTGTATCATGACTATTTCAATGCCCAAAAAGTAGCTTTGGTCTATCCCATTGCAGAACAGACACAACCGAAAAGCGGCTTTTTCTTTGATAAAGAACACCACCGTTTAACGGATAAAGAATGTAGTATTATTTCAATTACAACGGAGTCGGATATTCACAAATGGCAAACAGAGATTCTTAACACCATTGAAAAGTGGTTGAATTTGGATACCCTTCGGTAAAATGTACAAACAAAAAGCCTTGCAAAACAAACACGTTCTGCAAGGCTTTTATACTGAGTCCATGAAAAAGTTCTTTGAAAAAGCTTGAAAAACAGTTGTGGCGTATATTAACTTTGGTATCGAATCATCTTGGTGAGAGATTGCATATCTCATTGGGACAATGATAGTCCGTTACTGAGTCTAATCCGAGTCGGTCCTTGCGAAAAAGCATATTGGCAGAGCGTTATGCGTTGACGTTACTCCGTGGGTGAGATTAATCAGACCTAACACCGACTTGACCAAGATGATTTATTA
>JAYVFS010000094.1:0-44555 GCA_043772905.1 Saprospiraceae bacterium
ACATTGCGGATATTTATCTCTTTGAACCGCATATTTTTCATCAGCAAAGCCGCCGAAACCGACCCCGTCAAATTGATGATTAAAGTCAAAGCAGTCCAAAACAAAATGCCCTTTAATTCGGGTATATTGTAAAAAGTCGCAACAGAAGAAGAGGAGGCAGAAATGCCGATGTAGAGTACCAGACCCAGAAAAATATTCAACCAAAAAATAGAGCTTAATGTCTCTTTACTCGGTTTTTCTGTTTGTATGATATAACTACTAAACCCCAGATTTATAAAAATACTCGCAATTCCATTGATTGCCATAGCGATACCGACCAAACCATAGTCCGATGGACTTAGTAGCCGTGTCAATATCACGGAAATAATAAACTGAATAATCGTGCCTGCAAATCGTCCTGCGTAGTCCCAAAGTAGATGTGATTTCAATATATTATTTCGAAGCGTTTTTAAAGGTTGTTATCTGTAAGAAGTTTCTCATAAAGTGCTTCATATTGTCGGGCAACCGTTTCAGGTTTATACCGATGAATATTCTTTAAACCATTCTCAATCAATGTATTACGATACGTTTTATCAAACCAAATTTGCTCAATACCCTTCCGAATGTCCGTTATACTGAGGGGGTCAACCAAGCACGCACCGTCTCCCGCAACTTCGGGCATAGACGAAATATTACTCGTTACGACGACTCGACCAACAGATTGCGCTTCTAAAATAGGCATACCAAAACCTTCAATCGTTGAGCAAAACAGCAAAATATCTGCTTCTTCATACGCTGTTTGCATCTGCTCATCGGTCAAATTGATGCTGATTTTGAAGTCAATACCCTTATCTTTAAGCAACTCAATTTGTGTTTCAGAAATTTGACCAACCACATGTAGGCGACAAGGCAACTCCGACAAAGCCTCTGCGTGGCGTTCTAAATTCTTATTCGGCGCATTCCCAATGTGCAAAAACGTCGGATAATTATGATTAAAAGGCTTAGAGTCGTATGAAAAACCAGATTTGATAATGGTGGGAATGACCTTTATTTTTTCTGCGGGACAGTTCGTATAATTCAAAATATCTCGTTTGGTCGCTTCTGAAACGACTGTCAAAATTTTACACTTCAAAATGGGTAATTTAATCCAAAAAGTGAGTAAAACCCAACGTAACAAGGCATTTTTACCATTCAACAAACCACAATCATGTATCGTCAAAATGGTATTTCGACGGGGTAAACCCAATGTCAAAAAGTTGGTATCACCTGTTATATGATTAATATCTGTTCTGTTTCGACGCACCTCAAATATCGCTTTTAGGCGGAACAACAAACCTTTGCTGTAAAACGAAGAGGTAAAAACATCTAATCGAAAACGGCTATTTGTCGGAAAATGAGCCAACATGGATTCGAAGGAGTTTTCAATGCTCACATTACCCGTTGGGTTTGCGCGACGAAAGAACAGTCTTACTTTAACTTGTTGATTATCAGTCATTTTTATCTTAAAATACTGAGGGGGTCAAATTATTTGATTGAATTTGGTTTGTCATAAAACTGGGAAAAACAGTCTCCAAATGATGTTCAATAAAACAAAAACCTGCCGCCGTTGGGCTTGCCGATTTCACACTCGGAAACATCGCCGTTGAGAAATGATAGAGATTATCAATGCCTTTAACACGGCAATTCGTATCCAAAACTGCATTGTTATCATGCCCCAAACGGATAAAACCGGATGGATGATACACGTCTTCTATCTTCGTGCCTTCAATATTTGAGTCATAAACAACCGTGTATGTAATGTTTTCAGCGTCTAATTTTTGTTGCAAATACGCTTTAACATCATCAATCGCTTGGCGGTCACTTTCCGAGACTTGCCAATTCAACCGAGCAACGCGCTGACCAAATTTGTCTTTTTGTTCTGCTAAACTGATGCTGTTACAGTTTGGAAAAGCCTGTTCCATTTCTAATTGCAGACTCCAAATATTGCGGTGCGCATACATTTTCTTCAAAATCAACACATTGAAGGCAAAACGAATGAGAAATTCAAAACCTTCAAACACATCTTTAAGACTAAAATCTATTTTTTGTTTACCAAAAAGCATCCGTTTTATGGACGTAAACACCTTCACTTCTTTGTTCAAAACAGGATGCGCAAAGCCCACTCTGCCCGTTTTGTCTTTAACAACCCAGCGTTTTGTCACCATACTGCCTTTAACAAAACGGGGTAAAAAGTCCGTTCCATCAATAAAAGGACGATGTTCTATTCTGAATAATTCAACTGACAAGTGGTCGCCATAATGTTCACCCAAATCGGTTGACGTAATAACGCCTTGTTTTTCATTCATATCTAAAAGCAAACGACATGACTCAATCGCTCCTGCGGTCAAGTAAAAAACGTCAGCTTCTTCGGTCATTTTAGACCCATTAGTATTTTCACAAACAACACCTTTGATTTTGTTATTTTCAAAAATAAAATCTATAACTCGTTGATTTTTAAGGATTTTAACGGCTGATAAATGCGATTTATTCAAGGCTTTGAACATATTGCGCTTGGCGTATTTGAGCCAAATGCCTGTTTTTTCATTGCCTTTGTCGCTCATCAATGCCGCCATTTTAGGCAGATTGGCAAATACTTTTTGAAGTACTTTATTGCGATATTGATTGTTAATTTTGATAATTGTATCCCAATCTCGCTGTTGCAAAGGGTTGTCTCTTTCATCAAAAAACAACACTTGCCCACCCCACCGAGCCGATGTACCGCCCAAACCAAAATACCGACCTTGCGCTGCTGCCCGTGCAGAACCTGATTCGGCTGCCAAACCGATTGCGCTTTCATCTTTGGTTTTCTCATCACCGATTTCGATAGCCGTTATTTGAATATCGTTGCCGTATCTTTCCGTCAAACTTCTAATCAAATACGAGCCATAAGTGCCGCAACCGATGATGCAAATTTTTAAAGGTCTATTCATTTCCATTTAAACTTATTGAGGTGATTTTTTGTCATTCTGAACGCAGTGAAAGAATCTAAATAATTCATTTTCAATTGTTTATACAGATTCTTTTACTGCGTTCAGAATGACAAAAAAGGTGTGTTGCTATTTCATCGTTACTAAACGAGGAGTAGGTTTTGCGTTCGGCATCGTCAAACGGGCTTCTGTCAGGCGTATCGAAAGTATTGTTTCAGCCAAAACCCGTTGCATCGCATAATGCCAACCATGTTTGCCGTCCAAAATACCCCCCCTCAGTATCAAGCAATAAACAAAGGCAAAAAAAGGTGCGAGGACTATAAACCAACGCATTTTATCCGTCCATTTCAATTGTTTGAAAGGCGTTTGAGTCAATTTCTCTGCCTCTTTTTTCAAATAGCGGTCTTGCGCTGCGAGCCAATGTGAAAAGGATTTGCGGTCATCGTGATGAATAAAACCATCCAGCGTTTTTATCGCTCCGTCAATCACAACCGTATGTCCATGACCGTCATTGATATAGTGTGCGTGGTCTTTGGCATACAGTACTTTTCGAGGTGGGTACATGCTGCCACGCACCGGTTTTCCAAAAATAGCATATTTGAACCGAGCAGAATAAGCGGCGGCTTGCGTCGCATCAAGCGGTTGATTCAAAATGGATTCAACGATGGTGTCGTCTAATATATAATCCGCATCCATTGACAGAACCCATTCAGAATCAATCTGTTGCAAACCAAAATTGCATTGGTCAGCAAAAGAAATGAACTTGCGTTGATAGATATCAACTTGTGGAAATTCTGCCAAAATAGACAATGTTTCGTCTGCACTAAAACTGTCAATGACAACGATGCGCTTTGCCCACCGCAGTTTTTCGAGGTTTCGGGCAATGTTCGGAGCTTCGTTATAGGTCAAAATAAGCGGTGTAATAAGGGCTGCATTGCTCATTTTCCATGATTTTTATACATATTCATGTAGCGTTGTACCAATATTGAGGGGTCAAAATCTTGGCGTATTTGGTTGCTGCTGCGCTCTGCCATTTCGATGCGTTGCGCGGTTTGGCTGTGCACTTCCATCAGTTTGTCACGAATACTTTCTGTGGTTGTATCACAGACCCAACCCAGATTTTTTTCAGAAACATAATTGGCTAAACCAACGTGTTTACTCACTAAAACAGGCGTACCAACCGCCAAAGATTCAATGACGACAATAGCAAAGTTTTCATTATGCGAAGTCAGCACAAGTAAGTCCGCCGTTTCAAAAGCCGCCAATCGTTTTTCGGCATTGACCCAGCCTAACCAATTGATTTTATCATCAATGTGCAGGTCTTTACTTTGTTTTTTTAGTCCTTCGATGTAATCAGATTCGCCATCACCAGCCATTGTCAGCGACCATTTGAAAGGCAGTTGCGCCAGTGCTTCGAACAACAATTCTATTCCTTTTTTTTGATGCAATCGAGACAAAAACAACAATCGAATAGTATCATTTGCATGTACTGCATGACCATTTAGGCTCTTCTTTTTTGCAAATGGAAGACTGTCTAAATCAATGAAATTAGGCAAATTAATATGTTCCCATTCGGGTATCAAAGCCAAACACTCGCTTGTTTCTTGCTCTGAAGTCGTGTGTAATAAAGTGTTTTTCAAGAGTTTTTTGCCTAAAAAACGGTGAAAGTACGGCTTAAACTTACCTGTCAATGTGAAAGGGCTTAACATGCCATGTGGCGAAAGGACAGGTTTCACCCCCCTCAGTATGCAGACCCATGCAGAGAGCAAAACGGATATATTCCACCACGAATGAATGTGAACCGCATCAAATTTTTTGACATTCCGCCACAACCAAATCAACAAAGCGGGTGAAAATTGCGTGTGGTCTTTTGTCCATCTTGGGAAATAATAAACCTCAACGCCGTCCACCAATAGGGGTTTGTGCTTGTGAACAGGCAGTTCTTCCTTACCATTTGCCGTTGTCGAAAGAGCCGTTACTTGGCAACCGCCTTTTGCAACAAGGGTTTCGCACAACAAACTGATGGCGGTTATGGTGCCTCCGTAGATGTATGCGGGTTTGTAGGTTGGGATAATTTGTAATAGTTTCATTGTGCGTAAATTGTTATACTTTGTCCTTGATGAGTCTATCAATGGACATCGTTTCCTTACTGAGGGGTTCGATATGAGTCGTTTTTTTGATAGCAGAAATAATTTTTTCGTAATTGTATTGACTTATAATATCTATTGAGCGTTGACGCATAGCTTGAAAATCGGTATCCGAAAGGTCGAAAATATCGTGAATATGCCTTGATAAGGCATCAATATCGCCTGAAACGTACCTAAAACCGTTGCCGTCCACCAAATCATAAGCGCAGCCCACCATGTCGGACAAAATAACGGGTAGCCCAAAACACAAGGCTTCATTGGTCGAAAGTCCCCACGTTTCATACATGCCTGAACACATCACATAAAGGTCAGCAACCAAATAATATTTTGGCATCAAACTTTGATTGATAAAGCCTGTCAATAGGACGTTTTGCTGTAAATCGTTTGCTTGAATAAACGTTTCCATGTCCGCGCGCAGATTGCCTTCGCCGACAAAAACGATGAAAATATCTGAGCGATTGGGCAACATCTGAACAGCTTTGAGTAGATCTAAAGGTCTTTTTTTGTCAATATACTTGCCTGAACAAATAACGACTTTTTTACTGAGGGGTATGCCAAGCTCCTGACGGATGTGCGCAACATTGTTTTTATGCTGTTCTCTAAAATGGGTAAATCGTTGATTGTCAATGCTGTGTGGTGCGAAAACTAATTTTTTTTCTGGCACATTCAGCATTCGATAGTAATCTTTATTTTGATTGCCTACGGCTAAAAAAGTATCTGTTAATTTAAAAATGACCCGACTCAACCAAAAGGTTTTTATCTTTTTTGTCACCGTATTGGGCTTTTTTTCTTCAATAACAGCCGTATTGTCGCCCCGCAAAAAAATGCGATGCCCTAATAATTTGCCGCCAAAAACCCCAAGCAAGAGCGTCATATAATTCCAACCGTGAATCCATAAGATACTTTTAGGCGGCAGATGCCACAGTTTTCGGACAATGCCAAAATTGCACAAACCCAGAAATGTATGCAGCGATTCATGCCTTGCATAGTTTTTTAAAAACGAATATGAGTAGTTGCTCAACAACGGAATGTCCCATTTTACAGCCACGCCAAATTCCTCATCTGTCTTTACATCTAAGCCTATTTTTGAACAATACCATACTTCAAAATCTAAATCGGGGTCAGCCGCCAAACGCTCATACAAAGGCGTTTGATACTGAATTGGATGCGAAATGAGTTGAATGAGTTTTGTTTTGGACATTTGATAGTGTTTAAAGTATAAAATTTAAGCGGTTAATGATTATTTGATTTGCAAGTTGTTCGTAATAATGCTGTCTATTTTTAAGGTCAATTTTTTTGCCCCGACATCATCTAAGTGATCTGCATCATAAAAGTCTTCTTCAATAAAATCGGGATTGGTCAAAAAATTAAAATAATATACATTGGGATAAGCTTTTACGGTTGTTTCAATACTTGAGATTGTTTTGTTTAGTTGTTCTTTATTCAAATTATCTGCATAAGTATGAAAAGCAGGTGGCGTAAATAACAATATTTTTATGTTGTGACTGCTGGCATATTGAATGAGGTTTGTCAAATAATTCATATTTTCTTCAAAATGTCTAAAATCCTTTGCTGTATGCCTTTTTGCGGCTTCAATTCCTGATTTTTGCAAATCTATGAGCGATTTTGAATGATAATCAAGCCCAAAACCTAATTCTGAACACGTAATCGTATTTTGGTTCACTTGATAATAAGAATACAGTTTTAAAAGGTTTATTTTAAAATTATTGCTCAAAAACTCGCTGTAATCTTTGATAGTACAAGATGTCTTGAAATTACAATAAAGCGTATAGTTCTTTACTCGCCAAGATTCAATGTCCGTTTCAAGATTAGAGAAAAGCGTAAAATAAGAGATGGGTATAACAATGTATTGCAGTCTGTCCCAATGACCATCGTATTTTTTTAGAATTTCAATATCATATTTTATCGTTTGAGAAAAATAGCTGGCGTTGAAGCTGTTGGTGTGCATATAAATAGGATTTAACCCAAAATATGCATGAGAACTACCCAAAAATAGGGTCTGAATCGTGTTTGATTTTTGGTCTAAAAACGTTTTCTTATACTTGTAATCATTTGGAATATGCCTTAAAAGTGCCTCAAATGAAAGTATAAACAGGACAATTGGTAAACTAAATAAAAACGTTTTTTTTAAAAATGTCTTTTTCATTCGATTTAGATAAAGTAGATATGTCGGTTTTTGGTACTAAAACTGAAAATAAATGAACTGCTGTTCTTCACCACCAAAATACATAATTGCCCCTAAAATGCTGTAATAAAAAGCCCATCTGACGGGTGAAGGTAATGTTAAGCCCATTTTTGCAATGGCATAAGATTGTTCTCTACCCATCCATTCGACGACAAAAAAGAAAAAAACTAAGGCGATTATGGGTGTTGGTAATATTTGAGGTATTGAAAATAAAGAATATGAAAATATCCCAGAAATGTAACTAAAAGCATGAGTCAGGTTTTCTGCTCGAAAAAATATCCATGCAAAAACGGTTAAACTGAATGTCAAACCGATGTTTAAAACGTCTTTTACCGAGGGGGTGCTTTTTCCTTTTGCAACGATATCTAAATGGTTTCTGTTTTTATTGCTTATTAATAAAGGCAAAAAATAGAGGGCATTTAAGCCGCCCCACACTATAAAAGTCCAATTGGCACCATGCCAAAAACCGCTTACTAAGAAAATGATAAACGTATTTCTGATTTTCATGCCGATTCCCCCTTTGCTGCCGCCTAAAGGGATGTACAAATAATCGCGAAACCAAGAGGATAAAGAGATGTGCCAACGTCGCCAAAACTCGGCAATGTCTCTTGAAAAATAAGGAAAAGAGAAATTTTGTAGCAATTCGATGCCAAAAAGCCGCGCTGTGCCTAAGGCAATATCTGAATACCCTGAAAAATCGCCATAGATTTGGATGGTAAAAAACAATGTCCCAACAACTAATGTGCTGCCCGAATAGTCCGCCGAATGGTTGAAAATCGTATTAGCATATTGCGCACAATTATCGGCAATGACCATTTTTTTAAACAGCCCCCACAGTATTTGCCTTAATCCGTCAATGGCTTTTGCCTCGTCAAAATACCTTGGTTTTTGAATTTGAGGTAAAAGATGTGTCGCTCTTTCAATCGGACCTGCCACTAACAGAGGGAAAAAAGTGACAAAAAGAGCATAGTCAACAAAATTGATGCACGGTTTAATCCGCGATTTATAAATGTCAATGACGTAAGACAACCCATGAAACGTATAAAAAGAAATGCCTACGGGTAATATCACTTTTAATGTCCAAACATCTACTTTAAAACCTAAGAGTGCAAGGGATTCCGCAAAGGATTCAGCGAAAAAATTATAGTATTTAAAAATGCCCAGAAAGCCGATATTCACTAAAATACTCAACCAAAACCAAAATTTCTTTTTCTGTACCGTTGTGGCTTCATACATTTTTATGCCCGTGAAGTAATCCAACAGCGTTGAAAACATCAGCAAAAAGAGGAATCGGTAGTCCCAACAGCCATAAAAAAAATAGCTTGAAAGGAGGAGTAAGAGGTTTTGCCGCCGCAGATTGTTTTGTGTTGCAAACCAATAAAGGAAGAAAACAATCGGTAAAAAAACGGCAAAACTGAATGAATTAAACAGCATATTGCGCTGATTTTGTTACAAAATTAGATGCCCTCTTTTCGATATCGACCATCACATCAAAAACTTGGTGATGATACGCCTCCCAAGTATATTGATGGGCAACCTCTGCGGCTTTTTCGCCATCTATTTTTAACAGGTCACGGTTGTAATAGTATTTTTCGATGGCATTCACCCATGCGTCTAAATCGCCAATCGGCAAAATAGCGCCGCCGCCTTGCATAACGGCATCTTTTGAACCTGTATTTTCGGAAACCAAGGCAGGCGAACCGCAAGCCATCGCTTCAATGACCACTTGCGCCCAACTATCAATATTGGAAGGAAACAGAAATAAATCTAAAGTATGATGTATTTCAACCAATTCGGCATGACTCAAAAAAGGAATATAACGAAAATACGGCACGTCCAAAGTCGGTGGCGGAAAATCGTCAAAAGGACCAATGAGCGTTAGGCGCACATTCAAATGCCGTTTGACTAAAGTGTCCAACACATTCATCAACAAAGGCAAACCTTTTCGGAGACTTAAAGTGCCGACGAAATACAACTCAAGCACAGGGTTAGTCCCTCCGTCTTTGCTGGTTGCAATATTGGAAGGCGTAACATTATACTTGGTTTTAGGTTGAAAAACCTTTTGATTGATGCCCAAAAACGTTTTATAGATGCGGTCAGCAGGAAAACCATTGTCTGTCAAGGTTTTTTCAGCAAACGATGATAAGGCGATGATGTAGTCCGTATAAGCCAACGCTTGGTCTTTCATTTCCGAAATATAGGCTAACTCGTCGCTGTTTTTATAAACGCCCGCTTCCGTCAATATCGGATTTTGAAACGCATGATGAACGGCGGTCATGTCTAAAACGGTAATTTTCCCACGTTCTTTAGCGACCTTAAATGACTCTAAATTAGATGTTTCATAACCAATCAAGATATCAAAGTCTGCGCGTCTCAGAATTTTTGCTACGCGTTGGTCAAACCATTTTTGACAATATTTGAGACCCATATACTCCGATTTCGTAAACTTTTTGACGGCAGCAATGAGTGGGAAATGTGTAATTTTATTATCCTCAATACCCATATAACGCTGTTTATGGATTTTTGATAATAGTTTTTTGCCTATGCCGAAGCCCAAAGATTTAGGCAGCCTCATTTTATTAGCGGCAATTGATGTATAAAAATGTGTCAACACATTGTGCTTAGATAACGCTACGAGAAATGCGTTAACGTGTTGTTTTCCAATATGACTTACAATAATTTTCATGGACTATCGGTTTCTTGTAATTCGTTTTTTTTCCCATATACTTTATCTAATAACGCCAATCCAAAAAAGACATAAGCCGATTGATAAGCGTTAAAAATAAATATGGTGAAAAAAAACATGTAAAAAATAGTAGGTATAGAGTAAATTAATGGCACAGTCATTTTATGAGCAAGATATACAAACAATGCAATTCGCGCTAATAGAAGCAAATAACCACCTTCAATAATCACCCGCTCTGGATCTTCTTCGTAATAACCATAAGCAATTACTTCTGGTGCTCGCCCCCATTTGCCCGTTGCACCTTGATATGTTGCGCCTAACCCCATCCCAAACAAGGGAAATTTTCCGCTGAACTCAAAAGTTTCTGCGAAAATGCCTTCTGTTCTGGATTGAGCTTCCCCCGTTTGTTGTCCAGAAGTCACACGCTGGGCAAATGACGTGAAGGACTTTCCAACAAAGTCGAATTTCCCGCCCATACCAGAAATAGTGACGGCGGCAAATAGGACGACTATCAATACAATTGATTTTACTTTATTGACAATAGAGCCATAACTTAAAAAGCCTAAAATCACAAAAAGCGCATACGGCAACAATACACCACGGCTACCATTCATAAACGAACTCACTAAACCCAAACCTGCCATAGCCAGGATGATGGGCATAAGCTGCTTTTTTTCAACCATCAATGCCCAAACAAAGAGTCCAGCAAAAAACAAGAACGAACCATAACCTGAAATGTAGGAAAATGTCCCTATCACCCGAACACCGCCGTCGTTGGCAAAACCCGCAATCTCATCTTCACCAGCGTGTTCGTAACGGTTGAGGAAATGCGAGGTGGGCAAACCAAATTGCACAAAGGTTAATATCGTCTCGGCAATACAAACAATTAATAATATCGGAATCAATTTTTCAAGGGGAAATGCTTCTCGTTCATTCAAATAAACAAGCATGATAAGCCAAAACCCGTAGTGCATGATAAACCCCAAAAAACCATGATAAAGCGTATGATTCATGGGGTTGAGTGCCATAATAATCAGCAGAAGAGCAAATGGAAACAATGGTTTACAGGAAAAAATGGTCTTCTCCCTTTTCATAGCAAATAGTATCAAAAAAGGCATTATCAATTGAAGCCCAAATAATATATCACTCACACCAGACTCACCCATAAAGACCCATTTCCTTAATGCGCCTTGAAAAGTTGTGTACAAAAAAAAGAACAACAGTAGGTATTGATTCCTTTTTAAATCAGCTTCTGTTAATGTCGTCATAAGTGGGTAAATCTTTAGTAATTTAACTGTTTTTGCTGTCCACGTATCGGATATCTTTGAGGTATCCGATACGTCGTGTTATACTGAGGGGGTATAAAATGACTTCTTGAAAACTTCTGATGTCAGTTATTTACATCGGTCGAAGTCGCAAAATCCACCAACCGCGCACCCAATGCCATCATGGTCAATGTCGGATTTGAATGTGAGCCTGTCGGAAAAACAGAACTGCTGCACACGTATATATTATCATGCCCCCAAACCCGCAATTGGCTGTCAACGACTCCATTTTCAGGCGTGGTACTCATTCTCGTGCCGCCGATGTGGTGATTGGCATCTGTCAAATAGGTTGACCAATTGGGGTTTTCTAAATAGATATGGTCATGAATTTTCACTTCACCAAGCGACAATCTTTCAAATTCTTTGCTCAAAAAAGTAGCTATTTTATTGACCGAATACCATGTTTTAGGGCTGATTTCCCAATTAATTTTTGCTTTTGACACACCAAAATCATCTTTTTCCTCGCTCAAACCGATATAGCTATTCGTCGAAGGCTCTTGCTCCAACATCAGCGTAATCAGAGATAAAGACTTGTGTTTATAAACAAATCCCTCATTTAACAATGCTTTTATGCTCAAAGCATAGCTGTCATAGTTTTTAATGATTTTCTTAAAAGCAATCAAATGCCGTAAATCTCTAAAATTGAACAAATTCGTATAAGGATTATCTTCTGGACGAGCATAGTCCTTAAACTCAACGAGTGCCGAAGCATTGACCAAACGATGTGCTTTTTGAGCCGCTTCTGTGAGGCTTAACCGAACAGAATATTTCCTTCTCTTATAAATATGTGTGTTGAAAATGGACTGTAACGTGTAGAGGCTTGGATGTTTCACTGCCCCAATTTCGATGCACGGATGATCCATAAAACACTTCCCTAACCACCCTGAATGATTGCCAATACCGTTTTTGGCTTGATGATTATTTGCCAATAAAGTTCTATTCGCTTCAATGCCGCCTGTTGCCAACAATAGATTTTTGACAGCAATATGCGTTCGTTGTTGATTAAAATTACCGACCTCTATCCTATTCGCTCTGCCATCGGCATCTAAGTCTATACGTGTCAAAACAGCATTATAAACGACGGTCACATTTTGTTTTAGTTCTTTATCGTACAATTTTCTTAAATTGGGTTGCGGTGCCCATTTCGAAAAATGTTGATAGATATACGCCTCGTTAAAATCTATTTTTGGCGACTTTAATCGTTTAAAAATATCGTTTTTATAATCCCATTCATCAATATTCATAAACCGATTTGCGATGGGATAATAAGGTGTCAAATCCGACAAATTGATAGCCCAACCACTGTGTTCAAACCATTCTTTTTGCTCAAAATCCAATTGAGTAAACGGTAAAGATTGGCCACCCCAAGCAATAGAAGTACCTCCAATGGCTCTTTTTCGACCAATTATGGCATTTTCGACGACTTTTCCCGTTTGTTCTACTTTGTTAAGATGCTGTCTTTTCTCGTCCTCTTCAAAATGTCCTGACTCAATGATCAAGACGCTTTTATTCCTTTCAGACAGTTTAACCGCTAATAAAATGCCTGCAACGCCCGCGCCTATAATCGTGTAATCAAAAGGAGTCTCGAAAGCTATTGTCGGGTTTTTATTAAAATCAATATAGGGCATTCGTTTCCAGGTTTTTTAAAAATTCGGCTATGTTCTGACTGAGATATTGTTTGTTACGAGTCGAAAAAATGATTTTTCCTCCTGAATTATTTAAAACACACTGCGCTAACCTACCGCCGATTGTGTCTTTTTCCTTCTTTATACTGAGGGGGTCAAAGTCCTTAATACAGCTGTGTTGAAAATGCGTTTTATTAGGAAATTGTCTCTTAATGTCTAATGTGTTTTGGTTGATACCACCTTCGTATTGCAAAACCTCCCAGTCCGTTAAATCAGTGATATTCAATGTCTTAATATCTAAAACATTAGACCCAATGCCCATAAAACGGATGCGTCCTTGTTTTTTTAAAGTCAAAAGATACGCATGAGCCTCATCTGTTAAAAAATGCGGTAGTCCTTCGTGTAACAAATAATAGTCAATATAATCAGTCTGTAAACGGCTTAAACTGTTTTGAAAACTGGCTTCAATGTCCTTTTTGTCTATTTGCCGATACGCCAATGGTGTATGGCTATTTTCAGATAAAGCCGTTTTGCGGAAGGCGTTTTTAATTTTTTTTACATGGTAATTCAATGGCAATAGTAGTTGAACAGCTATTGTTATTTTATCTAAATCGCCTAATCCAAATTTTGTGGTAATCGTTATGTCTTTACGTTTGTCTTTCAAAAAATTGCCATAAATCAATTCCGAATAACCTTTTCCATACAAAGGAGCTGTGTCAAAATGCCTAATACCGAGTTCAAAAGCAAGGTTTAGAAGGTCTTTGACATCAGTATAAGATTTCATACTGGTCAATGCCGCACCACCAAAGCCTAAAGAAGATTCTAAGTTTTTCAAAACACAAATATTTGATTATCCGTTTTTTACAAATTATTATTAAAATTCTATTGTAACTACCCCCTCAGTATAAATGCCCTTTTACACCTTTTTTATGCTCAGGAATTGGGTGTCCGTAGTTCAGCATATTCCTTCTTAGGCATAAGCGATGTCGTGTACACATTGACAATTTTCGTCCTTAGTGGCTTTTCAAAATATTGATAAACAACATAAGAAAGTCCAATCAATACACTTAAATACAACCAAAACTGTGGCAACGGATTCATCTCCGGCGTAAAGGCAAACACAAAAGACGACACTGGAAATTGCAGTAAATAAATACCATAACTGATATCACCTAACAAAATAAATCCTTTGTTGCTCAAATACTTTTTTGAAAAAGACTCATTTTGCAATAATACAATGATTAAAACGGTATAAATAAAGGTTAAGCCAACCTGTTTGAGCGATAAACCCATGAAAATGGGATTAAAAGACCATAAGAAAACAGCCAAACAACCCGCTAAAAATAGGAGGAACAATGCCCTATTTGGCATCCAAATATTTTTGATATACATTAAACCCAATAGATTGCCAAAAAAGAAAATAGGTACTCTGAACAGTGGATGCTCATATAACAAACCGCTTTTGAGGTCTGGTCTCAAAAAAGAAAAAGAAAAACTGTTGATCAAATAACTCGCTGCTACCATTGCTGCCAATATCGTTAACACTTTAAAGATGGCAGAACGCAGGGGTATATCGTTCAATTTTGAAATGTAAATCGGAAAAAGTAGGTAGAAAAAAAATTCGCAACTGATAGACCACGCTGGGTAATTGATAGAACCCGGATAAAACCAAGATTGAACCATCGTCAGTTCAAAAAGCAGTTTTATCGGCAAATTACTAAAGCCACTTTTTATCAAAAAGTGAAACGCCAAAGTCATAACCAAAGCCAAAAGATATAACGGATATACTCTGGCAATACGTTTGACATAAAATGACATATAGGATAGTTTGTGTTGCGCTATTTTGTTTTCATAAGCCACCACAAGGATAAAACCCGACAATAGGAAAAAGAATCCGACTGCCTCGCCACCATTGTCAACAATGACATTTCTGATGGGTGAATAATGTTTAAAGACAACCAAAACGGCTGCAACAAAGCGCAGTAAATAAATGAAATCCGTATTTTTCTTCATGAAGTTGTTCAGTTGGTTTTATCTAAAACAGCTTTTTTATCTTTAAAAGTCGTTGATAGTTTGTTCAAAACCTGTTTTACCCACGTTTTGACATGCGATGTATTTCTTTCAAACAAATACCACGACAAAGTGGCGTACAGAACAATGACTATTGCTAGTAAAAAAAAGGATAATAAGTTTGTGTAGTTCCAAGTATGTCTTTCTGTCGAAATCCAAGCACACAATAACATAGCCGCGGGAATATGGATCAGATATAACGTGTATGAAATATTGGATAAATATGTAGATATACCTTTCAAAAAAGGTTTTTCCATTTTACACAGTGACAACATCAACACAAAAAGACCTGTGACAAAACCCAAAGAATAGTCATTAAAAAACAGCACTAATACATTGGCTCTCGTACAAAACAAGACGCTTAGGAGCAAAATTGAAGCAATAACGAGTATCGTCTTAAAGAGAAAAGGTCGTGACAAGAGAAATGCGCTATATTTTTGATTGACATAAAATGCAACGGCACCCATCGCCCAAATTAGAAAATAAAGGGCTATCATTTTACCGACAAAAACTAAAATACTGATTACCAAAAGGCTTAAAAACAGCCGTTTACTGAGGGGGTATTTTGGAGATAAACTAAAATAGAGCAATGGGAAAATCATGTAGTACCAAAACTCATTTGCTAAACTCCAAAGCGGTGCATTCGTGCCAAACGTATCGGCTATGATGTTTTGTAGAAATAAAACATTGCCAAAAAAGGTGACTATATCCAATTTTCCGACAGGCGATACATAAAGAAGCGATGGAATTTGACCCGCATAACTTTCAACTTGCGCAAAAAAATGTAGCCCGATGGTATCTAAACACAAGCCTAAAATCAAGGTTGGCAACAACACCGTTTCCAAACGAACAATCCGATTTATCAAATAATCTTTGAAACGCCACCGATGCCTATCAACAGCACTTTGTGTGGTTTTAGCAATAAAAAAGCCACTTAAAACAAAAAATATGATGACGGATTGATGCCCAAAGCCTGTTAAAAAGAAAAAAACTTTAGTCTGCACATTCGCTTCAATCGCAGCAAAATCTACAAAATAGAGCGTTCTTAAATGCCCGATGAAAACGGCAAAGGCTGTGACACCCCTCAGTAAATCAAGCCATAAAAGCTTTTCTGCTTTCGACTTTTGCATCGGGACAGGGCTTTCTGCACGATTGACCATAATTAAGCGTTGTCCGTTTGTAGGCTCAAATTTGCCTTATGATGCCCTGCTTTTGACTGCCCAACAAGTTGCTCGCATATTTCAACGACTTCGTTGCCTACTTTTTCCCAAGTATAATTTTCGACCATCTTTTTAGCATTTTTTGCATACTTCTTTATCAAATCTGTATGCAGCAAAAGGGTTTTCAATTGTTTAGCTAATTCCGTTGCATCTCCTGTTTTGAACAACAAACCATTGTCTTGATGTTTTATGAAATCATGCTGCCCACAATTGTCGGAACACACACAACACAAACCCGAAGCCATCGCCTGAGTCAGTGCCAATGATTGCCCTTCAAAATAGGACGGCAGTAAAAACACATCTGATTTTTCATACAATGCCGTTTCTTCCGCTTGCGTAAAAAAAGGAACGATGTCAATATTTGACTGCAAAACGCTTGGAAATTCTGCCCGAATCGCTGCTTCGTTGTTGCCCACACCTGCCAATATCAATTTCCATTGATTCGGATACTCTTTGTGAAGTTCCGAAAAAGCGGCAATCATATCCGTCTTTCCTTTGCGGGCTAACCAACTGGCATTAAAAAGAAACGTAACGGGATTATACTGAGGGGGGGTGTTTTTTGACGGCACATTCTCTTTGTAATAACCATTTTTGAAAATGATGACATCCTTCGCTTTTCTATTGAATTGACTGATGGCATAAGCGACGTCTTCGCTGTTGGACAGCAACAGTTTATTCGCCTTTTTCAAGCCTATGGCATTGGCTCTGTAACGGAAATATACGGGCAAAAACAGCGATTTGAATGTCTGAACTCGGTAGTTAAATTGTGCTTCCACTTTCCAACCCCGTTGCTCGATGCCATGACTGAACAAGACAACTGGCACGTTGAAATCAAAAAAATAACCCGAAGCTGGCTCGTGTACCAATATCAAATCGGGCTTAATGCCGTTGTCTTTCAAGTAATTAGCAGCCTGTTTGCCCCATAAAATGTGGTGCAACGGCTTTCCACATTCTTGATTTCCGACATGGATAAACTCGTGTCCATTTTTTTCAAAAGCTTTGCGCCAATTACAAGCGATGCGCCCCATACCTGTTTCTTCGGATAAAGCGATAGATGCAATGTGTACTATTTTCATTTGGAAACTTTTATAAAATGCCCGACAGTATTCGTTTGAAAAGAAGGGTTGTTGTCAAAATTGCCATAAATGTAGCCAATCGTTTTAGCGATGGCTCTTAAGATAAAACCACGCATTTTTCTGTGCGTTGCTGCCATAATATTGGCAGAATGGTCAATATCGTTTCTGATTTTCGCAAAATTGCCCGTTTGAGGAATGATAAAATCAACATTAAATTGATATTTTTCAAATATAGAACGCAAGCCATAAATCGTATAGCGATAAAAATCGTAAGGTACTTGATGCTGCGGTTCGCCTTGTGGACAAGACGCAAAGACTTTGCCGCCAGGCTTCAATATGCGGTGCAGTTCTTGAATGACCGTCCACGGCTCGGGCAGATGCTCTAAAACTTGAATACAAATAATGACATCAACCGAATTGTCGGCTAAGGGAATTTTTCTCAAATCGCCCGTTATGTCCAGATGCGAGTAATCCACTTCGGCATCACCGACACCTAAATCCATACTGATGTACTTGATATTTGTCGGCAACCTTTTGCGCCAATGTCCGTCGCCTGCGCCTGCATCAAAAACGACTGCGCCATCAAAAATATCTTTGTTGATGTCTTCAATAAATTCGTTCCAGTAATATTGCTTCATATTAAAAGTTAGTTGGTGAAAAATTAGAGTAAAATACGGAGGGGGTACTTTTTGTCATTCTGTTACTTGCGTATCTACTACATGACCTTATTTTTTAAAAGTGTAATCATTATTTGCGTCCGTTTTTCTCGACCATTTTTATCTAAATGATAAGCGGTATCGAAGAAATCGGCATTTGGAAAAACAAAAGATTGAGGCGTATTGATAATCGGGCATTTCAATTGCTCTTGAAATTGCTTTTCGTATTGAGCAATGACCGATTTATTGAGCTTATATTCTGATTCAATATAGGCTGGAAAAGTGTAATAAACCTTTGCGCCTTTTTGGTTGGCATAGTCAATAAATGCGTTCATGGTATTTATTTCGTCGCTATAATCTCTAAAAACCATTTTGCCCATATTCATCAAATGAGCGGTTTGAGGTTGATTCAGATGCGCTATCATATCGCCTTCTTTTGAAAAACCGTCTCTTTTATAAACCGCTTCATTGGGATTTAAAATGGCAGAAAAGAACAAAGAACTGACACAACGCTGCCAATTAATGCCAATTAATCTCAATTTATCGTTTATTGAACCATTCAAATAACGGGCAGCATTGGGATTGATGTCAATCAGTTGTGCAAACAGTTTTGTATCGCCTTTTTTGGTTAAACCGTATTCAACAGATAAGATTATTTTATCACCTTTTTTAATAAAATCTTTCGCTTCATTGAGTCCAAAAGCGACACCTAAACCTGCGTGTAATCCCATATTCGCTACTTCGACATGCAGAGAATCGGCAATGCGTTTGCTGTCTAATCCAAAAGCGAGGTTAGAACCGCCTACAAAAACAAGGCGTGGTGCGGGCAACTCGGCTAATCGTTTCTCTTTTTCTATTGTTGCACCGACAAAGACGTTTGTATTTCGTATTTTAGGTGCAACCAAAGATTGTAGAAGAAAGCAAAAGCCGAAGGTCAAACCTGCATAAGTGACTGCTTTTAGAAAGAACTTTATTAGCATTTTATTATTCATTTGCCCCCCTCAGTATAATCGTAATAATGTGTCTTTAAAATTGAAAATAAATAAACTGTTGATTCTGCTCAAACTCACCAAACAACAATATCGCAACACCCAACAGTACATAAACACCCCATCTGACATAAACGGGCTTGAGGTCTAACCAAATCCGCAAAGATTTACCCCGTTCCATCCATTCTGCTATAAACAAAATCAATAGTGAAAGGGCGATGATTTGAAGGTCAAATTTGGCTATCGCTAATTTGGAAAACAAGCCTGGGATTTTGAAATCACTGAAAAAATGCGTGATTATATAAAAAGCATCATGGACGCTTTTGGCTCTAAAAAAAACCCAAGCCAAACAAATGAGATTGAATGTTAGGATAGTCTGACCCAGTTTTAACAAAAACGGAAAACGGTTGAGTTTGACTGCTGCTACTGCTTTTGAAAGCGGTTTCGTGAGCCACAACTCAATGATGAGGTACAATCCATTCAGTCCACCCCAAATCACATACGTCCAATTTGCGCCGTGCCACAAACCACTTATCAAAAAAGTGAGCATGAGATTGAAGTACAAACGTCCTTGTGAAACCCTATTTCCGCCCAATGAAATGTATAAATAATCTCTAAACCACGTTGACAACGAGATGTGCCAACGCTTCCAAAACTCGGAAATTGATTTTGAAAAATACGGTCGGTCAAAGTTTTTCATCAATGTGAAACCCATGACTTGTGCCGACCCAATCGCAATATCGGAATACCCTGAAAAGTCGCAATAAATTTGAATCGCAAAAAAAACAGTGGCAATGATGAGTGCCAAACCTTCAAAATCCTGTGGGCTGTCATACACCCTGTTGACGGTGCTTGCCAACCTGTCGGCGATGACTACTTTTTTGAACATGCCCCACGCCATGAGCTTTAAACCGTCCGTTACCCGCTTGTAATCGAAGTAATGTTTTTCGTAAAACTGGTGCAATATGTTTTGCGGTCGTTCAATGGGTCCAGCCACCAATTGTGGGTAGAACATGACGTATAAAGCATAAATCCCAAAGTTTTTTTCTACTTTTTGATGCCCTCGATACACTTCTATGGTGTAACTCATGGCTTGAAAAGTATGAAAAGACAAGCCGATGGGTAGCAAAATAGATAAATTGGGAATGGAGTTGTGATAACCCAAACCGTTGAGAAATACGGAAAGGTTATCGTTTAAAAAGTTGTAGTATTTGAAAACCGCCAACACACCGATATTGGCAATCAAACTGAATATTAAATATAATTTGCGCCGGGAACCTTCTGATTTTTCAATATAAATACCTGCGAAATAGTCAATGACAATGGTAAAGCCTAATATTAAGATGTAGATAGGCAGGAAAATCATATAGAAATAACAACTTGCGGCTAAAAGCATCTGCCACCGAAATTTGTGCGGCAATGCAAAATAGAGCGTTGTTACGATAACAAAAAAATAGACGAAATGAAAAGAGTTAAAAAGCATCGTTGGGAATGATGAATGATAATTGATGAATGATGAATTTGTAAAACGTTGATTATCAACATCTTTTCAAAATAAATTTTGGCAATTTATTTTTCATTATTCCTAATTTGGTTTTTCGTGAATGCTAAAAAGGCGTTTATACTGAGGGGGATATAAAAAAAATTTATTTGCGTTCTGCAAGCCTTCGGGCTGGAATGCCGCCCCAAATTTCATACGGTGCAATGGATTTATTGACAATCGAACCTGCCGCAACAATCGCACCTTTGGCAATATGCACGCCTTTTAAAACCACGACATTGACACCTAACCACACATCGTCTTCTATCGTAATGGCTTCGCTGGTTGGTGCTTGTTCGCCTATGTATGCGTCCCGTGTGTCGTAGCCGTGATTGTGGTCAATGAATTTGCAACCCGACGCAATGGCGCAGTAATAGCCAAAAGTAATTTTGCTTGAAATATTAAACTCACAATCTTTACCTATAAAGGTTTTATCGCCTATGATGATGGCGTGCCCCTCAGTAAAAACGCCTTCGTACCTGAAAGAAACATTTTTTTCAATCGTACAATTATTGCCTATTTTCACTTTGTGATACCATGTAAAATCAGCCCCTTTAATCATCGTATTTTCACCAATCGAAACGCCTTTTAATCGCAAGAAAGTAATATGGATATTTGAGGCAATTTTTTTGAATACTCTAAAACGTAGGACAAATATTAATTTCAAAAACAGTTCTCTCATCAATGACTTTTTTCAAATTCAGAAACAATGTCCAGCTCCTCCGAAACAGGATGAACCTGCCCCATGATTGTTAAAAATTTTTCGGCAACGGCTTCCCAACGCAAATGATTATTGTAAAGTTGACGGGCATTGCGACCCAATTCTAAGACAAGTGCCTTTGAGTTTAAGCTTGACTTTAAGGCTTTATACAAGGCATCTGTGTCCATAATGTCTGTTAAAATGATGTTTTTTCCATCTTTTAAAAGACAGTTATTCAAATCGCCCTTAGTGCCAACAATTGGTATGCCCAAAGAATAGGCACAGGCGAGTGAACCGCTTTTATTGCTCGTGCCGCCTTCACCGTCGGCATTGATATCATCGGGCATAAAAAATACATCGCCTAAAGCTAAATGCCGATAGATGTTTTCGGCAGACATCTTGCCGACATAGCGAATATAGTCTCGACTATTCAAAATGACTGAGGGGGTCGAATTTTTGCCACAAATCAGCCAAATCAAGCGCGGAAAGTCGCTTTTTAATTTGTCAAATGCGGCGATATAACTTGATATATCCCTATCTCCAAACGTACAAATAACTTGAGCATCTTGTGTTATTTCGTATTTCTCTTTCAGGTTTTGCTTTACTTTATCACTCACTTCAATGGGTAAAATATTGGAACTGATAGGAATAACAGTCATTTTTAGGGCAAAATCCTTGAGGTAATCGGCATAAAAATCTATACTTGTTACCACTTTCGAAGACATTTTTGACAATTGAAAAGCAATTTGTTCTTGAAAAAAGGATAACAATTGTGTTTTCAATTGTCGCTCTGGTCGGATTTTAACTTCATGAAAAACCGTCAGTATCGGCACTTTGAGTCGTGTCAAGGCATTGTACAACAAGATTGTTGCAAAAGGTAAGCCTTTGGCATTAAAAGCATGAGGTACATATTGCACAATTATCCAATCTGGTTCTATTTGTTTAACAACATCTACAACGGTATGAACGCCATTTGCATTCCACTTTTGGACAACTGGAAATACGTTGTCGTCTTGTAAAAGCGTTGCTTTTTGGTCTGCAAAACAGATAACCGACACCTCAACGCCTCTTTGCCGCATTTGCTGCACCAAGTGTTGAGTGTGGTCTCCAACGCCACAGATAGTTGTTGGATAGTTTCGTGTTAAAAATACAAGTTTCATTTTAGATGGTTCAGAGTAAAAAATGTAAAGCCGCTTTGCTTTTAAGTCCCCAACCATTGAGTTTTGTGGGACGTTTCAAAATTTGGGCAGCCAGTTTTCTAACAGTATGTTTTTCTTTGTTGCGATAGGCGTGACGCATGATAAAGTAGTCCGATATATTGAGGTGATGATTGAAATAAACAGACAATTCTGGAAAAGCTTGTTTCAGTTCGTTGTACATTTTTGCAACCAAAACGCTTCTTTCCAAAGGTTTTGTAGGTGTAAATGAACTGTTGCTATTTAGGCGAAAAACAGAACAAATGTCTTTCAATTTATAGGCATAACCCCCACTTTCCATCATTAACAAAATAAACATAGGGCGGTCTCCGATGGTAAATTGTGCCAAACGCTTTAACCAATCTTCCGTTTCAGGTTTTCTAAAAACGGCAGTCGAGGTATGAAAAAACGTATTTTGAGCAAAATCCTTGGGATAAAAACGATTGTCTCCTCTGTCGTCATTGACGACGACGAACACATCTCCACTTTCATCATAGTCTTTTCGTCCCGTAAAACAAAGTATCATCCGGTCATCTTGCTCGAGTGCATCCACCTGTTTTTGTAGTTTTTCTGTATCAATCCAGTAATCGTCGCCTTCCAAAAGCGCAATGTATTTTCCACGACTTTCTTGAAAAGTACGAATGGAGTTTTGCATCGCACCTAAGTTGTGTGGAGAGTCCAACAGCCGAATTACTGAGGGGTGCTTCCGAGCATATTGTTCACAAATGGCACGCGTTCGGTCTTTGCTAACGTCTTCGCCAATGACAATTTCAAAAGGAAAATTTGTTTTTTGAGCCAAAACGCTCTCTAAATTTTGAGCGATATATTGCTCTTGATTGTAGGTAACAATACAAACGCTGACTAAAGGTGCGTCCGTGACGGTTTGTTCAAAGGTGTTTGTTGGGTATGTTTGTGGTTTCATTGAGTTTTAGTTATTTAAGCCAATACTCGTCCTAAGGTACTCGCTAATTTCAAATGAATTTTTTTAATAAATCGCTCTCGGCTGTTATACAGTTCGATAGGTGACGCTGTATAATTCATAAAAACACGGTCAGTTGCCGAGGGACGTTGACCGTTTCTAACAACATAAAGCAACCAGTTTTTTTCCCACGGCTTGTCTTTTGCGGCAGCGTGCGACATGACAAAGCCAACACTTCTAAAATCCATGGCGCTGCTGTCTGCAATCGCTAATACTTCTTCGGTCGAGTCTTTTGCCACATTGAGAGCATCTTGGTCGGTTCGGTTGAACATATAAGTGCGGTCTTTCAAGCCTGATATTTTTTCAGGTAAATGGCTTTTATGCACATTCACTTTCATGGCGTTCATGTCTTCCAATACCAAATCCTGCACGTGTTGCCATGTTTTTAAAAAACCTTTTGCCCGCCGATTCATGCCTATAAAACCGCCGTTGACGTATTGATTGTTGTCCTGCCGAACGGTAATACCGTGTTTTTTGAAATATTCGACCCATTGATAACGCAAAGGATCTGTTGTCGAAATAGGCGAATTCACATCTTCACACAACATGATACCGAAATCCGACCATTGCTCAAAATAGGAGAATACGCATTTAACAACAATATCGCAATCAAAATAAATAACTCTTTCCGCCTGTGGCTCATATTTATCGAATAAATCAAGCATAAAATTAGGCTTGGAATAAGGTAGAAATGCCTCATCTGGAAGTTTCAAAAAGTTTATATTTAGATTGTCTCGAACAGACATCACTTGAACGTCATTTTCTATTGAGGTGACAACTGCCCACGGAGGTAAAGCACCTTTATAACCCGCCCAAATTGTTCCCTCAAAACCATTTGCAAACAATGAGTTAACCAACGCAGCTACGCCTTTATGGTAGTGCCCTTCAAATACAGTACAAACAATAGTCTTATTATTCATATTTTATGCGTTATCTGTCAAGGTTTTATGTGTAGTTATGATTAAAACCATAGAATCACTCATCTGCTACTTGCAAAACAAGTTCTATCAATCTGTGTAAATCATCTTCTGTGAGGCGATGATCAATGGGTAAAGCGATTAAATTTTGAGACATTCTTTTTTCAAAAGCATACCCCTCAGTATTCCGCTTCAAAACATCATCCCAAAGACTTGAGGTAAAAACCTTATGCTCGTGGAAGACCTTTCTATCTATGGGTTTATAGGATAAAAAAGGATAACAGAACGGGACAGCATCGTGCACCAGGTTCAAAATATTTTCTGGCACCAGATTCAATGGGCGCAAAACACGGTCTAATATTTTGAAATACCTTTTCCGCGCTCGTGCAACGTCTATAAACTTCACGGAATAGAGAATCTGCTTCGTCAAGTTCGACATGCCTTTGACTTCTAAGGTCTGAGCGGCTTCGCTTTGGTGATAAAATTCATTCGCATCATCTTGTTTGCCAAAAAGTCGAAGCCAAAGATGCTCTGTAATAATATGTGCATTGGGTGTATAATTATCCTCTAAATACTGAGGAGAGAATAAAAAGCCACCATCAGGCACGCCAAAAAACTTCCTAACAGAGTTGAATGCCCATGATATACCATAAGACTCTTCAAAAAAAGCATGGGAATTGTCAACGACCAATTGTTGTCCTAAAAGTTTTGACAATTTACGACCCGTCAGTGTTTTCAGCCCAAAGTAATTGATATAAACAAACAATTCTGAATCACCTAAAAGTGGAATACCAATAGGGTCAAATGCTGCATTAATGGCATAGAATTCATAAGGTATGGCGGCTTCGCGCAATGGTAAAATCAAACTATCGCAGCAATAAAACGGCAGATAAACCTTTGTCGGTTTAACGCAATCGAGTAACACTTTGAAACACACGCGACCATTGGCGAGTGCCAAAGCCCTGTCGTGGTAAAGTGATCCTTTACTGGGTAGTTCTAATTCAAAAAAACCTCCAATGGTTTTGTTATAAGTTATCATAGTAAAGTGTAGTCCTTCAACATAGCCTTAACTGTTGAAGGTTCGTTATACATCAAAACATCCAAAATAGATAAACCTGCTATAAATTCAGGTGTATTTTGTGTATATTGTCTCAAATTAGGTTTTAAGAACTGTAGTTTTATAAGGCTTTTCTCAAAGTATTCTGTATCAAAAAAATGCAGCCCGCCGATGGCGTTGATATAACCAGATGCTCCTTCTTTTTGGCAAATATCTACGACTCTTTCCGATAGTTTCATAAGACTGTTATCATATCTTTCCGCACTACGTAAAAGCGTTTTTTCAATGCCCAGATAAGTTAAAACCATCTGTATGCTGTCAATCGCGACATCGGCAATTGTTCGATTTTTTGCCCCCCTCAGTATGTTCTCTACAAGTGGAAAAACGACATCAAAGAAAGGTGCTTTGCCATAAGCATGTCGAAAAGTACTGGATAGTTTCTGATTCCAAAACAACGGTTTTTCAGAAATCAGCGTCGTCTGAATACTGGTAAATGAACTAATATTTTGAATCGGAAGCGTAAAGCGATGCCTTTTGCGATTGAGCAAAATATTATTTCGATGAATCCAGCCTTGTTTTATGAATCCGATATCATCAAAAAAGATGAACTTATCTACCGCATTTATAAGCTGAAAATAGCCTAAATAGGGCAGAAAATATGGTTGCATGAGTGCTATTTTCATTTTTAAAAAAGGAAAAATAGCTCTGTAAAGGCTCTTTACACAGCAGAATGAAAAAATTAATTCACGTAAAAGGAGCCTCCTTGGGGCAACCCCTTCTGATTTTTATGAATTATTTTTCCCTTCGTTTAGTAATCAAAATGGTTTCAAAATAGGCTTATACAGGATTCTTACAACCAAAGGTCTTAGAACATTTTTGTGTAATTAAATGGAAATTAAATATGGTAAGTCAAAACAAGGACTCTTTCAAAATGAAGAGTTTTCCACAGCAAAACTATGGCATCAAGTGGTTAGTATAACAGCTTAGAGAGATACAAGTCATATCTCAGTTCTTAAAATTCTCTCCGTATGTTTTTTATTGTAAATTTCATTCGAAGAATACAATGTGTCAGATATTTTCATTGATTTATTAAATAAATTTTTCATGTTGAGGAATTTAAATTTTGAATTTTTATTTATGCTCTCAAATTTGTTTTTTTTCGATTGAACAACTTCTTTGTCTTCTGCCACAAACTGACTTTGTCTTTATAATAATAAGACGAGTAGTAACCATAATTGTAAGAGTTACCGAACTCTTGTTTAACATTATTGAGCAAGACATTCATATTTGGTAGTTTTTGGGTTTCCTCTACTTCACGCATAAATTTAAGGTGAGAAGTAGTCGAATAACCATATTGTAGAACAATCAACGTTTGTTGAACATAATCTCTCAATAAAAAACTATCGGCAACAATACCAATAGGCGCACCATCTACGACAACAAAATCATAATTTTTTTCGCAATAGTCAAATAGTGATTTTAGCTGATCCTTCATCATCAATTCTGAAGGATTGCGCGGTATTTTCCCACAATCAATATAGTGCAAGTTGGGCAAACGGTCATACACATGAATCAATTTCCGCAAGGATGTCACTTCGCCACTCAAATATTGAGCGATGCCTGCTTCCGACACTTTATCTTCCAAAAACATTTCTAATTTGGGTTTCCGTAGGTCTAAACCAAGAACAATTCCTTTTTTGCCTGTCAAACCCAATGTTAACGCTAAATTAGCAGCAATAAAAGTTTTGCCTTCACCACTAATAGTAGAAGAAATGAGTATCGTTTTGTTCTTTTCCGAACCCGCAGTATTATGTAAATTACTTCTGATTAATCGGAATGATTCTGCTAAGATGGAATGGCTATCGTTGATGATAAGTTTGTTGCGTTTGCCGCGTACATGAGGGATAAAACCAACAAAAGGCAATGATAGGTATTTGTCAATATCCGCGCGGTGATGCACTTTGTCGTTGAACATGTCCCTGACATAAAGCCCTAATATAGGAATGATTAATCCTAATAGCGAATAAAACAAACCCATTTGAACAGGTTTGGGCGATATAATACCCCGTACTGCGGCACGTTCAAGAGAGCGCGTATTTGCCGCTTGTGCTGCCACCGTCAATGCCGTTTCCTCTCTTTTTTGAAGTAAAAACAAGAAAAGGGTTTCTCTAATGCCTTTTTCGCGCATGATTTGTGCCAACTCTCGTTCATTGGTTGGCATCATATTAATTTGGTTCTCGATGGGTATAATTTGTTGCTTATATCTTTCTTTTTGGTCGTTGACTTCTTGTTTAATAGTTTGAACGCTGATAAGAATATTGTTTCTTAAACCCCTCATTTCTTCATCAAAAGATGCCAACATTGGGTTCTTGTCCGTTGCCGATTCCTTCAACTGACTGCGGTTGTTAATCAAGGCATTGTAGCGACGAATCATCTCGACCAAAGGCGCACTACCCAATATTTCAGTACTAAAAGGCAATGGGCGATAATTTTCAGACTTATCCATGATGATACCCTCTATGTTCTTGACCTCGTTTGCCCGAATATCTAATGCCATGACTTTCTGTTCTATAACATTTGATTTATCCATATAAGACCTGGCAATTTCGGGTATCAAAATGGGTAATGAACGGTCTCTTTTGAAACCTTCTTCTTGTTTTTCAACACTATACAACTCGTTTGCCACATAGTTTAACCGCTGATTGATAAAATTCATCGTCCTACGTCCTGCGTCATTTTTACTCTCTATAATCGATACCCCATATTCACGTACTAAACGATTGACGATAGCGACCCCTCTTTCAGGTACTTCATCCGTGGTGGTAATATTGAGAATATTGGAACGCCCCAACTGTACAATATCTAAACGAGAACGGAACAAATCGGCTGTATTGTAAGGATCTCCTACGGAGATAACCACTGGATAATCACTTAGCAACTCACCTACTCTTTTCAACACCAATTCTCTTTTTCCATAACTAAATGGCGTACCATAATTGACTAATTCTGTTTGATCCTCTGTACGATACAATGTAAATCGCAATAAGTCATAATGTTTTATCTTGATTTGAAAAGACTTTTCAGCCCCCTCAGTATTCCAATATAAAAGCTTTACAGGGCTATCGCCAAACAATTCAGAACTCTTAACATGCCCTTCTTGGGTGTAGGTTACATTAAGTTCAAGCGAATCAACTACCCGAATCATGAGCTCTGGTGAGCTTAAAATCCGAATACGGTCTTCCATATTCGATTCTCCTTGCCCAAAACCCAATTCCTTTGTAATGGCTTCTTTTGACACCGAGCTTTTATCCTCATCTTCTATCAGAACGGAGCCAGATATTTTATATACATTTTTGCTATAACGTATATTGAAATAAAATAGAGATACGCCGATAATAAGACCTAATGCCAACCAATACCAATTGTTGAGCAACAAGGAGTAATAGTAAAGATAATCTTTAGAACTGCTCTCAAGATGTTTCATCTGCGGCTTATTGGGTGGATTTTCAGCAGCTTTTGTAGATACAGTGTGATCAATCATGTTTTTATTAATTTGTCGTAAAATAAATGTGAGTTGATGATAATACTGAGGGGGGTGAAAATGACGAACAAAAGCTTTACCTTCTAATTAATATGGATAACGAAATAGCAAGAACTGAAACCGCTGCGGACACATAAGATAGAATACGGCTGGATTTATCTGCAACCGTGTTGACCTTTGTTTTGTTAGGTTCGACATAAATCACATCATTCTGTTGGAGATAGTAGAAAGGTGATGTAAAGATTTTTGACGACTGTAAGTTCAGTCGTTTTATCGCCCGCCGTCCATTTTTTTCTCGAATAATAATGACATTCGAACGATTAGAATAAGGCGTCATATCGCCCGCTAAACCAATCGCTTCGAATATCGTTAATCGTTTGTTTGGCAACCGAATCGTTCCTGGGCGTTGTACCTCTCCTAGAACACTTATTTTTAAGTTCAAATAGCGAATATTGACAACCACATCTTTCAAATAGACTCTGAGTTTCGTATAAAATAACTCTTGCGCCTCACTGAGGGTTTTTCGATTAACATTAACCTTTCCAATAACAGGAAAATCCACAAATCCTTGTGTATCAACGAAATACCCTGCCAACATTTCCACCGTACTATTGGGTCCTTGAACGGCTTGAGCCATAGCCTGGATACTACTGCCCTCTGGATTAAATGGTTTCGATGCTTCCAAATTGTAGCTCGACACAGTAATGGATAACAAATCATCAGGCTGAATCCGCAAATCGGATAGACCAATGTTCATAATACTGTCCGACATATCCGTCTCCGGAGGCAAGTCATTCAGATAAAGCAATTCTTTATGAGAAACACAGCTTGTTAGTGCTGTAAAAACAGGGATAACTAAATAATAGAGTATCTTTTTTTTCATAGAATACGGTGGTTTTGACTACAAGTAATGTGAATGCCCCCCTCAGTATTTCCTCAAAATTATACTGAAATAGGTCGATTTCTAAATAGGGTTTTGTTTTGAAAAGGATAATTATTAAGTATGTGTTGGCACTCAGGAGTCATCCCGTTTTTTATCGCCTCTATATGTCTTTGATGATGTATATCAGTTGCAATGAAATCTATCATATTATTGTTAATCAAAAGCCACGCACAATCGCTTATTGCTTGACCATAATAGCCAATAAGAGATAAAAAATTGAGCTGAAAAAGGCAGCCATAACTCTTAAGATTCTGATATTCAACTAAACTTTTATTATAAAATCGATAACGCTCGGGGTGTGCTAAAATGGGTGTATAACCTTTATACTTTAGTATAGACAAAACATGAAAAAAATTAATTGGCTCGCTCAAATGAGACATTTCAATAAGAATGTGTTTGTTAGGTAAAGTCAATAGCACTTCATCTACCAGGAGTTTTCTTTCAAAAATATCATTTACCATATATTCCGCAGCAACCGTCAGCTCCATATCAATATGCTCACGAGCTATTTGTTTCTTAATAAGTATCAAACCATCTAAAACTGAATCGCCATTATTCGGATACAATTCTGAAATATGTGGTGTGGTGATTATTTTTTGAAAGCCTAATTTGCCCATCTGTGTAATTAAATTAATAGATGTAGTCAAATTAGGCGAACCATCATCTATACCAGGTATCAGATGCGAGTGTATATCTACTTCAATCGCTTCAAAGTAGTTAAAAGCACTTCTTTTATTTTTCCTATTAAAAAAGAAATCTAACATAATATTCGTTTTGAGAAGACACGGCTTCGCCCTTCATGTGTCTTGACCACTTAATTTCTATATGAGAATAAAACAAGGAGATGGCTTATTTCAAGATGTCGTTATCTCGAAATTGTCAATACATTAAAATACATTAACCTTTAAGTTAACTGCATGTTAAGCGTATCGTAAGTCACAACGAAAAGCTGTAAGAAAATCCAATATTCTGGATAAGCTCTACCAATTGTGGTTTTTAAGTTTTAATTATCTCAAAAAACATCAAAGATTGTAGATTCTGCATCTGTTTAAAGGTTCAATAATAAATGTTAAGTTCCAAATAAAGTTTACCTAATGGTTTTCAAAAAACAAGTTTAATAATTATAAATTCCAATTAAATTTCAATACTTATTAATGGGTTAGTTCCATACCCGCATGTTGACTTTTTTCAGTTAAAATAGGATTCGAGGTTTTATTATAAATGTGCCCTGCTTGTTGCTTAAAGATTCTAAGGGCGCGATAAATAGATTTAAACTGCTCCAATTTAGCCAGTGGTTTTAGCCACGCTGTAAAAAAATAGGGCTGCAAACCATTTTTACGCCAAGCAAAAGCATCTTCATGGTTTGCTCGCCAGCGATTTTTGAATGTCGCGTTGCTCAATCCACCAGTTCTCATTTTGATAGATACCCCTTGCATATAATGCATCGAAATACCGTGACGATAAATGAGTCTAAGCATCAATTCATAATCAGCTGATTGCTTAAAAGCAATATCAAATGTCCCAAAACGGTCATAAACACTTTTCTTACAGAAGAATGTTGGGTGAGGCGGCATCCAGCCATACAAAAATCGGCGACGCTTCACAAGACCTGCATTCCAAACCCGAACAACATTGTCGGCATGGTTTTCAAAAAAATCTAAATCACTATACAGTGAGTCAATGTTCTTTAATTCAAATACATTTGCGATACGTTCTAAGACCATATTATCGGCATAAATATCATCTGAATTTAGAAAGCCAATAACATCGCCTGTAGCCATACGCAACCCTTTGTTCATAGCGTCATAAACACCATAATCAGGTTCTGAAATCGTTTTTGTAATGTGTTTAAATTTTTGAACAATAGACAATGTATTGTCTTTTGAACCGCCGTCAACGACGATATGTTCGATGTGTGGGTAAGTTTGATTGCTCACACTTTTAAGTGTATCAGCAATTGTTTTTTCGCTGTTGTATGCAACAGTAATAATAGTAATAGTTAGCATGTCTAGTAATTTTGTTCACATATTGTTTATCACTTGTTTGTTTCTTCACAAATAAAAAATATACTTATTAAAAAATCTAAATAGTTATACTCAAGACTCAATGCTAAGCAATGCGTCTTTAATAGATTTTAAATTCTTATTGTGTTAATTGTGATGCGGAACAATCTAATAAATATCTTGTGGCGTTTGATGAGTCTTTGATTGTTTCCAAATGGCTTATTTCTTTACTTGAATTTCTTCTTCATTTCTATTGAAGAAGAAAACAATAGCCGATTTTTATTATTAGATAAACAACTATATAAAATCTAATAATTTTCAATTATTTTAAAGCACAAAGGTCTATCATTATATTCTAATAGAAAAGACCTAATAATGGTAAATATTAAAATTTTAAAAGATAAATATTGTTTTTTCATTTATGTGCACAACAATAATAAAACGTTAAATAAAATAGTTAAACAATAATAATAACAGTTGTTTCAATATTAAAAAAGCATTAATCATAAGTAATCCCATTACAAATGTAAGAAAAAAAAAGCCAAAACAGCATATTAATTTAACATAAAATTTATTTCCTTATGTGTCGTATTTTGACATAAAAAAAGAATGCTTGTATTTAATAACCTAATTAAGTTAGCATAATATAAACCTAATAATTAAATTGTATAAAAGGCATTAAATGACAAATGAAAAACACTTATTTGTATTGAATTATATTTGTTTAGTAATAATATATAAATTTATTTTAGTAATAATAAAACAACAAGCCTTAAATCTAAACTATTATAAACCTATTTATAAAATATCAATAATACATGCTTAATTGTCAAAAACATCTTTTTAATATTGATGCCGATGTGCATTATATCAATGGCGCCTATATGTCGCCTATTTCAAAAGCCGTAGCCGAAGCAGGTGCAACAGCCACTTTGCGCAAGTTGCGACCTTACACCATTGCACCCAACGAATTTTTCAGCGACGTAGACCGTCTGAAAGTTTTGTTCTCAAAAATCATTCATGCCCAAGAACCTAAACGGGTCGCTATCATCCCCTCAGTATCTTACGGTATGGCAACGGTTGCAAAAAATGTGAACGTCCAGAAAGGGCAAAACATTATTGTCGCTGATGCGCAATTTCCAAGCAATGTTTATACGTGGCGCGAGTTAGCAAAAGAAAAAGACCTAGCTATCAAAACCATCTCCTACCCCATCGAATTGCAAGACAATCGTGGCGCAACATGGAACGAACGCATACTTGAAAACATTGACAATCAAACAGTTATCGTTGCTTTAGCACATCTGCATTGGGCAAATGGAACAAAATTTGACCTAAAACGCATCAGCCAACGAGCGCATGAAGTCGGTGCATTGCTTATCATTGACGGTACGCAAAGCGTTGGAGCGATGCCTATTGATGTCCTCGACATGGGCATTGATGCCCTCATTTGTGGCGGCTACAAGTGGTTGATGGGTCCATACAGTTTGGGTTATGCCTACTATTCGGAGTATTTTGACAATGGCAAACCGCTTGAAGAAAACTGGATGGCACGTAAAAATGCCGAAGATTTCCGTCGCCTCATTGACTATCAAGACGAATACGCCCCCCTCAGTATTCGCTACGATATGGGTGAAAAAAGCAACTTTATAAATGTCCCAATGGGCATCGTTGCACTACAACAACTCCTCGATTGGGGCATCGAAAACATACAAAACTACTGTCTCAACCTGACTCGTGATGCCATCAAACAATGGCAACAACACGGCTTTTGGGTTGAAGAAGAAGCACATCGTGGCGGGCATCTGTTCGGCATTCAAATGCCTTCTTCTGTTTCTGTTGAAAAACTACAAACGGTTTTGAATGAGCGTAAAATTCATGTATCGGTGAGAGGTGATTTTGTCCGCATTGCACCTAATATTTATAACGATGCAGCGGATATTGAGGTTTTGACGGATGTTTTGATGGGTTTATAGCCATAATTTAAGCAAAAAGCCGGTTCTCACAACGAGAATCGGCTTTTTTGATACCCCTCAGTATTTTTAGATTTTGAAACATATACCGCCTAAAAGCGAAAGCCCTCTCGCCCATTGAGTTTCACAAACTAAGCGAAAAGCCGTCTTTTTATTCAATTTATATTGAACACCGCCACCAATGAGCCAATTGATACTTTGCAAATCAATAGAAGTTTTCGTTCCATTTGCATAAATAGGGCCTTTATCCACCACTATTCCTTGTAAATCTGTCCGATATTCATAACCATTGTAAGAATAGTAAGCATTATAATTAGCAACGACACCCGTTTTAAAAAAGCCTTCCAATTTCTTTTTTTGACCAATAAAATAATAACCCAACAATGAGGGTGCAATATTCAACCACTTTTCTGATGATTGATATGCAGAACGTTGTCCTGGACCTAAATCCCTCACACGAACACCCACTTCATAAAGTCTTCTGTTAATCGAGCCATACTTATAAGCTTCATATTCGCCCGATAAACCAACTCCAAGAGCAAAATTTTTAAACTTATATTGATACTCAAAAGTTAAAGGAACTGCATTATGCGAAGACATGGTAGTATAACCCGACATGATTGAGAAAATAGATTCAACAATTATCTCTTTCTTCTTTTGCCCAAAAAGACCACAAACAACACAATTCAGCAATAAAGCCAGCATCAAAATACGTTTCATGTTTCAAAGATTTTTAAGTTTTAAGTAAGCTGTTTACAAAACGCAGCGCATGGATGACCCATTTTCAAAAAAGAAAATTTAACCAAAATCTTTGTTTTCTTGGAAAATAAGAGCGAGTCGTCGTAGTTTCATACTTTCAAATTTAATCTAAACAATAATATAAAATGAAACATTTCATCTGTTCAATCTTAACCATTACACTTTTAATCTCTACTATGAACGCTCAAAACAATTGGTGGGCAGACCTACCGACCTACGAAGGCTCTGATTTAGGCTTGACCTACACCCCTCAGTATTCGGACATAAAAATATGGTCGCCTGTCGCCCAAGAAGTCACGCTCCGTTTTTATAAAAATGGAACGCCGACAAGCAATAATGCCGATTTAATTGAAACTGTCAAAATGACGAAAGGCGACAAAGGCACATGGTCGCACCGCGCAGAAGGCAACCGTGCGGGACAATTTTACACCGTCCAAGTGACGACAACCGACGGTAAAACGATGAAAGAAGCCGTTGACATTTATGCCAAAGCTGTTGGCACAAATGGCTTACGTGCTGCCATTGTTGACCTCGAAGCGACAAGCCCAAAACGTTGGAACAGAGACAAAAGCCCTGATTTTCAACACGCCACCGACGCTGTTATATATGAATTACACGTCCGTGACGCAGCTATCGCAGCTAATTCAGACATTAAAAACAAAGGAAAATTCATCGGTTTAGCTGAAAAAAAGACGACTTATACTGAGGGGGGGCAAAAAATCAAAACAGGACTGAGTCATATCAAGGAATTGGGTGTGACGCATGTTCATCTGCTTCCCATCTATGATTTTTACACGGTTGATGAATCTAAAATTGGCGATCCGAACTACAAAAAGTACAATTGGGGCTACGATCCCTTGAATTACAACGTACCAGAAGGCTCGTATTCGACGAACCCTGCCGACCCCACAGTACGGATTAAAGAATTTAAGGAAATGGTGCAAGCGATGCACAAGGCAGGTTTGCGGGTCGTCATGGACGTTGTTTACAACCACACGATGTTTGGCGAAGAGTCTTATTTTCATCAAATCGTGCCTAATTATTATCATCGCCAAACAGCTGACGGTAAGTGGTCAAATGCCTCTGCTTGCGGCAACGAAACAGCAAGTGACCGTCCGATGATGCGAAAATTTATGCTCGAAAGCCTTGAACACTGGGTCAAAGAGTACCATATTGACGGTTTTCGCTTCGATTTAATGGGGATTCACGACATCGAAACAATGAACCTCATTTCTAAATCTTTACACGGTATCAAGCCCGATATTTTACTTTATGGCGAAGGTTGGAACGCAGGTGACTCGCCCTTAGCACCTGAAAAACGGGCTGTTAAGCAATTGGCAAGCCAATTTGATCGCATCGCTGCTTTTTCTGACGATATGCGCGACGGCTTAAAAGGTTGGGTTTTTGACGCAAAGGACAAAGGTTTTGTGAATGGTCGTCCTGATATGGAAGAAACGATTAAACTCGGCATTGTCGCTGCCACAAAACACCCGCAAGTAGATTATAGCAAAGCCCGTTGGAGCAAAGAACCATGGGCAGGCGAGCCAGACCACTGCGTCAACTATGCCGAATGTCACGACAATCATACGCTTTGGGATAGGTTGTTGAACTCAAACCCGAAAGCACCTGAAAGCGACCGTATCAAAATGGACAAATTGGCGATGGCGACCATATTGACTTCGCAAGGCATTCCGTTCATTCATGCAGGTATGGAGTTTTTGAGAACAAAAAATGGTGAAGAAAACTCATTCGACAAACCCGACGAAATCAATGAAATTGACTGGTCACGCAAGGCAAAATACATCAAAGTCTTCAATTTTTATAAAAATCTCATCGCTATGCGTAAGGCACACCCTGCGTTTCGTATGACAAATACGGCTAATATTCAAAAGCATTTGCAGTTCATTGAACCTTTGTCTTTTGATAGTAAAATATTTGTTAAAACGCCGAATGTTGTCATGTACACCCTCGACGGCAAGGCAGTTGGTGACAAATGGGCGCGTATTTTGGTCATTTTGAACGCGAATACTGAGGGGGGGCGTTTCAAAATTCCAGAAGGGAAATGGCGCATTGTCCTTGATGGCGAAAAGGTCAATATGAAAAGTAAACGTGATTTTAAAGGTACGGAAGTCATTGTGCCGCCGATTGGGGCGATGATTTTGGTGGAATAAACGAGCCACGAATTTTACGAATTTTACGAATTAGGACGTATAGGTTATGGTTATGTCGTAATTAGTAAAATTCGTGTAATTCGTGGCTCAATTCACCACATTCTTAGGTTTTCCCTTCAAAAATGCTTGTACATTCTCCTCCGCAAGGCGCATCAATCGCTGCCGTGCCTCAGTCGCAGCCCACGCATTGTGGGGCGTTATCAAACAGTTTTTCACACCAAACAAAATTGACCCCTCAGTAGGCGGCTCTGTGGGCAGCACATCAAGCCCTGCACCGGCTATGATGCCCGTTTCCAATGCTATTTTCAAGTCCTTTTCTATGACAAAACCACCACGTGCTGTATTGATAAGCAGAGCAGTTGGTTTCATTTTCCTTAAATTTCCAAAATTGATAAGTCCTTGATTTTCAGAACTTAACGAAGCATTTAAAGTCAAAACATCGCTTTGAGAAAGCAACTCATCAAGCGAAACATAACGTAATCCTCTTGGTTTGACCCCCTCAGTATTTCGCCGATGAGCGATGATTTTCATGCCAAAAGCACGACCAATTTTAGCCACTTCTTGCCCAATACCGCTAAATCCATAAATACCCAAGGTCTTGCCCGACAATTCGGTAAGCGGTGTTTTGGTGATACAAAAATGCGGTTGACTCCCCCACTCGCCCGCTTGAACAGCCGCATGATGCACGGCAACTTGATTCGTCAGTTCCAAAATCAAAGCAAAAACGTGTTGCGCCACCGTTTGCGAACCATAGCCTGCGACATTACAAACAGGAATATGCCGAGCCGCCGCCGCTTTCGCATCCACATTATTGTAACCTGTTGCTGTAACGCCAATATATTTGAGATTCGGCATAGCTGCTATCGTTTCTGCCGAAATAACGGTTTTATTGACAATGAGAATATCGGCTTCACGAACTCGATTGAGGAGTTCATTAGGTGCTGTAAAATCATAAACGGTCACGTTTCCGAATTGCTTAAAACCCTGCCAGGATAGGTCTTCGCGGCTCAAAGCATAGCCATCTGTGACGATAATTTCGTGTTTTTTAGACATTTTTTCTTTTTTTTATAAAAAATATTAAAAGATATAAACAGTGAATGCCGTAATTTTCCCAAAAACAGAAAACGCGATTTTTATACAAAAAACGACAAAAATCAATCCTTTTTTTAGTAAATAAAGGCAAAAGTAGCTTTTTAGCACAAAAAAACTTCGACAAAAATCAGCGAAAAGCGGTTAAATTTCGTAAAGCTAATAATTTCCCATTTGCGAATTTATCGCTAATAGCTTATCTTTGTTTTATTAAAAAAGTGAAATTCACATTATTATAAAATTTTAAACATAAATATCATGGAAATCCGCATCGCATATCATCCGTCAAGTGACACATTAATGAACCGTATTTCAGACCTTTTGAAAGAAAACGGTATTACCGCAGAAATCAACACCGCTTCGTCGGCTATCAACAGCGATGTGCGGATTACAATGGTTCAAGAAAAAGAAACAGAAATTGCATCTACCCTATTGGACTCTTCTTTCGTTATTACAGAACAACAGCCAGGGTACTAAAAATATATTTCTTTGCCCTGTTTATTCAGGACAATTAATTGGTTGGCTTAGTTGGAAACAGGCGATTCATGCGAAAGTATGAACCGCCTGTTTCTTTTTGCCAAAAGCACTGGCAAAAAGCGTAATTTTCGACAAAAATTTACTGCAATGAAAATATTGATTGTCCTTTGGCTCATCTTTTTTATCTCACATAGCCTACTTGCCGCTACTGGTATCAAGTCTTTTTTTGAAAAAACGTTGAAAATATCCCCCCCTCAGTATCGCTTGCTTTTTAATGCGGTTGCCATTGTTTTACTCGCAATTATTGTTTTTCAACTGCTAAAAACGCCTTCTGAAATGGTCTTTGCACGGTCTTATTTCATTTTTGGTATGGGCTGTGGCCTCGTTGTCGCAAGTCTATGGTTGCTAAAATCAGCTTTTCGAGAGATAAATTTAGCCTCTTCCCTCGGTTTTTCAGCCGCATCAGAGTCTTCGGGTTTGGTGACAACAGGTTTATATAAAATCGTCCGGCATCCGTTGTATTTTGGTTCACCGGTTTTGCTCGCAGGTATTTTTTTAATGATGCCCACTTGGGCTATTGCCGTTTCAGTCGGTTTCAGTATTGTTTACATCATCATCGGTATCGAGTTTGAAGAACGCAAATTGCGTCAGGTATTTGGTTCTGCTTATGATGATTATGCGCTTGGGAAGAAGAAGTTTTTGCCTTTTATCTATTAACACTATCCTTTTTTATAAACAACAAAATAGTGATTATCAAATGAAATATTTTTATATCCTTTTGAAATCAATGAATCTCGTTGCATAAAATCTGTTTCTTGTTTGAGTGTCAAAAAATAAGTTGATGGCTTATTTTTTGCCAATTCTAAACGGCAAAAACGTTGTAAATTGACGTGAAAAACAAAATTATCCATCATATCAGCACGCACACCGACTTTCGCATCTTGAGGAATTATTTTCTTTAAATCATCTATGTCACTTAAAAGTAATTTATCTCGCCCATAGTTGCCCAGAATCGCCGCAGAATAAATTAAAGTAACACCTAAACCCAACCAAGAGAAGTATTTTAATCGCAAAGAAAATACGCTAAACATCTTTAAATTGACCAATCTTTCAAAAAATGGCAAGGCAAGAAAAGCAGCCGAAAAAGCAAACATGGGTAGTCCTGGCATTAAATAAAAACTACTTTGTTTGGTGCTAATTATGATGGGTAAAGTAGCTGACAATCCTAAAAACAAGAAAAACAGAGCAAAACCCTTATATTTTTCAGAAATTATAATGTCTATTTTTTTGATTTTTAAAATTGTATATCCCACTAAAAATACAATTAAAATAGGCAATAGTTCTACAAATAAAGTCTGCAATATTTCAAAATGCTGCCAACCACTTAACTTCATATCATCTCGACTACCGACAATAACAGCAAGCAAACGTTGTTGCCAATAGATAGTAAAATAGCTTTTAGCATCTGTATTAAAATAAATCAGAGCCACAAAAAATAGTGCGCTAAAAAAGGACAACAAAAATGTGTCATAAAATGCCTTTTTGATACTTATTTCTTTCGTAAAAAAAGCAAAAAGAATCGGAATAGACAAGGGATAAAGCGCAACAGGTCCTTTAGTTAAAATACCTAAAAACACACTTAAGCTCCCTAATAAAATGAATAGTAAAGGTGAAAAACGAGTAGTGAAGGCTGCATTTAGATGCGTTTTTTTATCATTAATGGCTTTTAATATTAACCAAACAGACAATAAACAAAACGTAAGTAAATTGCTATCCATCATATTATTGGGGTTGCCCCAAATAACGGTGGGCATTAAATACCAAAATATTAAAACCAAAAAACCCGTACCTTTTATGGGTAAATATTTCTTTTCAAAAAATTGCCAAATTTTAAGCAAAAGCAAACAATTCACTGTGAAAATAAATAAGCAAAAGACTTTTTCGACCCACCAAAAATCCCCAAACACTCTGAAAAAGAGCGATTCAAACCACAGCATTAAAGGCGGATTTTCGTAATAAGTTGTTGGCAGGTTGTCTATCCAATAGCCCGTTGAAAAAAAAGGCTGCCACATACTGCCTTTCCCAATGGACATATTGCGCGCCATGGAGGAATATAATAAACCATCGCCAAACAGTCCTTGGACAACAAGACGCGGCAAAAACATGGCTAAAACATAGAAAAACGTGAAATAATGAAAAGCAAAAGTTTTAAGGGTATTCCTAAATTTTAGCATAAAAAAGGTAGTAAATTGGCTTCAAACGTCCGTGAAAGAGTAATTATCACCGACTTTTTGATTCCAAATGAATAAAATATGGTTTAAGGTTTCGTTTAATGACAATTTAATAAACTTTACAAAAATGATGAATGTGAATTTAAACGACGCACTTGGATATCTATTTTATTCATTAAAAACAAACAAGAAAAATCGTGATTTTAGGCGATTTTAAAAATACACAACTGAAAGACCTCGAAAAATTCAGACTTATTGGCTTACAAAGAGACTCGACTTGCGGCGCAATGTTTAATCAATCTCTTTTAAAATCTCTCTTTCCGCCCGTTTTTTCCATCAACTTAACTGATTGAATTTCAATATCATGTGAAAAAGCCTTGCACATATCATAAATCGTCAAGGCAGCCACGGTTGCACCTGTCAAGGCTTCCATTTCGACACCCGTTTTGGCGGTCAAACTGGCTGTACATTCGATAACAACTTCGCGTTTTTCATTCAAAAAAATATCTACTTGGCAGTTTTCCATGCCCAAAGGATGGCATAAAGGAATCAAATCACCCGTCTTTTTTGCGCCCATTACACCCGCAATAATGGCTGTTTGGAACACAGAACCTTTCTTTGTTTTGATGTCATTTTGCTCAAAATGGCTTAAAATTTCGTCGTTTAAAACGACGATTGCTTGCGCTCGGGCGGTGCGTTTTGTCACTTTTTTTTCTGAAACATCAACCATTGATGGGTTACCTTTGGCGTTGAGATGCGTAAATTCGTTCATGTTATTTTGTTTTTATTCTATTGTAAATCCTTAATTCGGGCTTCCAAATTCTGAATTTGAGGTTTAAATTTCTCGTTAATATCCACAAAATGCGTCGGATTTTGTACCTGAATTTGTTGAATAACCATACCCCTCAGTATTTTGTCTTCTCTAAAATTTTCCAACGTCAAGTTATCTGGATTCACCCCTTTTAGGGCAAAATAGCCTTTATTTTCTGCTTTTATCGCTGCCACGGCAAGCGCAACCACTGTCACATCAACCTCCGTAAGCCCGCGAACGGCATTATTTATCGCCGATTGGTACTCCTCTTTTATTGTTTTGAGGACGGCATTGAGTTGTTTAACTTCAGATACACGCTGTTTTGCCGCTTTGCTGTTTTGAGTCCGCTTTTTTTCTGCTTCATACTGAGGGGTCGTGAAGCGATTTTTAACTGCCGTTATGAAAAAACCAGCGACATTATCCTTGATTTTACCTTCGCGATGTGCCCATTCTGTATAAGCTACACCATTTCGCAAAGCTTCTTCTGGTTGTGTTTCGATGAGGAGTTGCAGCACTTCGGAGCTTATCCCCCACCCTTTCACTTTCATAAAAATTTCGGCAAAAAGCGGCGTTGCTTCCGGTGGCAAAACGGTTAAAGTTTGGTCTATCGGTGCAGATTCTTTGATACGCAGTTTTTCAGACCTATTGTCGAATACACTGAATATCAATGTTTTAACCTTTTTTCCTTCCTTCTTTTCAGCAAAAGTATAAGCTATATCACAAAATTTTGCTAGGTCTTTTTGCCCCTGCATCAAGACAAAACGTTTGAAATCGGCGTAGTTTTTATATTTGGTTTCAACATCTAAAATTTCCTTTAATTCATCAACCCCAATCGTCAATAAATCACGGCGATATCTGCGGCTTTTCAATAATTCATACATCCGAAACGAATAGACACTGCGTAACTCAATGATGTTCCGAATGTCATATTTTGTGAAGGTTTCATGCAATTCGAGCAAATGTTCTTTCAAATCATTATTGAATTGCAATTCGATGTATGAATTGCGCTCGTCGCGGTCGGCAGGCTCGGTGTAAGTGGAAATAATACGGGTGTTGCGCCATCTTTTCAGCCCTTCTTCGGAGTAATATGGGACATGAATGCGCGAGTTAAAGAGGCTTTCAGGCACACGCATAATGGTGTCATAATCATCGCGGCTTTTGACCGCAAAGAAATTCAACAAATCGCGCACGTATATTCTTTGTAGATTAAAGCCCTTGTCGTTCTTGTTGATAAGGCTCACCATATAGACAAAAACACGCTTCTGCCACAAGCTGAAGTTGTACTTTGCCTCGATGAGGTCGTTAGAACTAACTATGAGTTGACTGTTTTTCTTCATACTGAATCGCTAAGTTCCAACAAAACAAAGCAAAAAATGAAAACTAAAAAAGAATTTCATAAAAAATATTCATCAAAAAGATACCCCTCAGTAATTGAAGGATCTAAAAGGGGTAATTTCTTCTTCCCGATTTCCTCATATTTGGCTATTATGAAAATAGACTGGCATAATTCATATTAACAAAGCAGTATTTTGAGAGCGTCTTTCAATTACTGTATAATATACTGTAAATCAATTAATTATGCACTTATTTTTATCTCTTTGAATCAACCCCAGAAAAGAAAGAAATGAATTTATAACTGTCCACATAAGTTAAAATGCCTCTTCCCGAAACTCTCATATTTACTTCCCGAAACCCTCATATTTAGGAAAAAAGGGAGAATTGTGAATTTTGGAAGCACTTCCCGAAACTCTCGCTTTTGCACAAAAATAGCTTGTTTTTATGTAAAAACAAGCTATTACATATCGTCTCAAAGCATAAAACGAATTTAAAGGAGAAGGCTTCATAATAAAAAAGCTATTTCCCGAAACTCTCATAATAGTCGAAGGTTTCTTCCCGAAACTCTCATAATAACGTCCCGATTTACTCATAAAAAGTAGGTATATCTTCCCGAAACTCTCATAATTCTTCCCGAAACTCTCGCAATACGGTTTATAATTAATTGGTTTTCAACTAGTTATGGAGCCTCTAAACAATTAAACCTTGTTTAAATATTACAAACCTTGTTTGTTTTCCTAAAATTAGAAACTAAACTTTTGTTTATGTTTAATCTTACCGCGCGGCGTAGGTCAAGTCGTTATTTTGAGGTTTTCTCTTAATAATTTGACGATTTGCCATTTTATGGTTGTACCGTTACTATCAACTTCCCTTTTGAGGGCTTCATACAAGTCGAGTGGTAAATCAACTGTGATGCGTTGAACTTCGGTTGATGTTTCCGCTTTCATGAGCGATGCGCGGCTTGCAGATAAATTACGTGATTTTTTCGGTCTAACTTTTTTCTCTTTGGGTGGTACTATTTCAGTCTCTGATATTAGAACAGATACTGAGGGGGGGCTGGGCATCAAAAGTTTCAATGCTTGTTCTTGTTCTTCAGCAGAACTGATTTTGCGGGCGGTTATTTTTTTCTTTTCCATTTAGCAAAAAAATCTTTTTTAGAAGTTATTGATATACATTTCAATTTCATCGGTCAACCGATTCATTTCTGCTTTTGCTTTTGGGTCTTTGTATTCAATAACACCTTGTCCGTTAGTTGCAGAATCAACATACGCAACGCGGTTTGCAAGGCGTGTATTTAATACGATTAATTCGTGTTCACGTAACGCTTCGTCAATTTCTTTACTCACATTTGCCGACTCATTTACACGGTTGACAATGACGTAAGCTTCGATTTTTCCGATACTTTCTTTCACCATTTTCACCTCGCTGTATTTGTTCAAAAAGTTCTCAAACGATCTAAAATCGTAGATACTGGGTGACAATGGCACGATTAAAATATCACTTGCCAAAATAGTGCGACTGGCAAGTTCTGACAACTGAGGAGTACCATCAATGAACACAATATCGTAGTCTTTGCGCAATGCTTCAACTTCTTTATTGAGTTGTTTTTCAGTCACACCGAATACGGGAATACTCAAAGCAGCCTCATCTCGATTTCCTGCCCATTCCATCGCCGATTTTTGTGAGAGGTCAGTATCAACGATACATACCTTTTTTTGCCTGTGAGCAAAAGAAACAGCCAAATTCGTGGCAATTGTAGTCTTACCAACACCTCCTTTTAGATTCGTAACTGCGATAACCATAAGTTTTGTTATTTTTTGTGCAAAGATAGTAAAAATTATATTACAGCAACGCACAGCAACGCACAGCAACGCACAGCAACGCACAGCAA
>JAYVFS010000095.1:0-44293 GCA_043772905.1 Saprospiraceae bacterium
AGTATTTTCCTCATTTTGGATAAAATTTTGGGCTAACCAGTCAATTTTTTGCTGCTTTGTTAGTTTTGAGAAACTGTTTATCGTTTTGTTCATTAAAAATTACTGATTTAAACAGAATATTAAAATTTTACTTCGTGTATTTTTTATCACTCTAAAATCACCTTTTTTGCTTTTGGATAAATCACTTTATAATCAAACTTCACTTTTTTCTCCTTACCCGAAGGCACATCGAGTTTCCAAGTCAATTTGCCCGTTGTGGCATCTACAACAGCATCGCCCGTTTGTGATTCAATTTCAATGTCTTTTGTTGTTGAAATCGGTATTTGATCTTCGACGGTGATACTGAGGGGTTGCCCACGTTTGTTGCGCACTGTTGTTTCAAAGGCGCGGCTGTCCGTCCGTTTGTCGCTGAGGAATTTTGTTTTTGTAAAATCTTTCAATTTAGTGCGTGTCACCACAACATTTTTATCACGTCCGAGTGAAATATTGAGTGTATCGTCTGTTGACAAGGTGTTTAAGATGGTTTTTCCCATAAAAGTACCTTCAAAAAACAAATTTGCTTCGCCACTCAATAGGTTATATTGTTCCCAATCCACAATTTGAGCCGTCAAAAACGCATCGCGGTCGAGTTTCGGGGCAACGAAATATTGATACATCGCGGGTACTTGCAAGTCTTTGATTTCAACCGTTTGGGGTTTGTTATCATTCAAAATAGAGTAGGGTTGGGTGATTTCATAGCTGACTGTTGTTGGGTTGATGACTTCATCGGTTTCAGGTGTTTGGGCATCATCATTGTTGTTTTTTGTTGCTCTTGCTTGAACACCTGCCACTTTTCCTTCAAGTTTTTTTAATAGATTGGACTTTTTTCGACCATAACCAATAACAACAACTTCACTTAAAGCTGATACATTTTCTTGCAACGAAATAGTCAAATTATTACTTGAAATGGCTACTTCTTTGGAAATAAAGCCGACATAACTGATTGTTAAAATATTAGCATTTTGTGGTAATGACAACGTAAACTTACCATCAACATCAGTTACAGTTCCAATCGAAGTCCCTTTTATAACAATTGAAACTCCGGCAAGCGGTTCTTCGTTATCGGAAACAATGCCTGAAACTTGGGTAATGGATGGGTTACGCCTAAAATTAGGTGATACTTCTTGGTAAGCCACACTATTATAACTTTTTGGTATTGAAACAGGTTGATAAAACGTCAATTTCCAAGGCTCAAGCTCTGGTTTTATACCACTTTCCATAGGATTTCCAGACGAAAGGGTCAGTTTCACGTCTTTCCAATCCTCGCCCGTCGCTTGTTGCACGTTGGCTTTCATTTGCATACTGAGGGGTGTCGCAATGTCTTTAACGCGGAGGTCGTAGGTCGGTATCCAACCCGCATAAGGCACAACGTAACTGAGATTGAACGTGGCACTTGTCGCTGTTTTAGCATCAACGACGACGACGATTTCGCTTGTAATCGTGTTTTTATGGGCATTCATCTCTTGCAATTGTGCATTAACACGCCCGATGTTCAATTTGAGTTTTGACAAGTCTTTTTGGATGTCAAATTTCTTATTTAAAATTTCAGACAATCTAACTCTTTGGTAATCAGCCGTTTGTTTGAGGTCGTCCAATTTCAAAGTAGAGTTTGACACGCCGAGAATTTGAACTTGATTGCGTTGCAAAAAAGTTTCTTCTTGTTGTAAAACAGAGAGTTTATTGTTTTCAAGAGAAACACGGTCTTGCAAAATATCGAGCTGTTCTTGAAGGTCTGCAATGGTATCTCGTTTAGTTGCCGATTCCAAAAAATTGGTGCGTGGTGTAACAGACAAAACGGTGAAATCACCTTCGCCACGTACTTGAACGCTGCGTGTGTCGAGGTTGGGTGTTAAGCCTTTAAAAACCAATTCAGCCTTGCCGATACTGAGGGGGGTATTTGCGGTACGTGTCACTTGTGCACCTGTGAAAAAGACGGTAACACGTTCTATGTTCGCGTTCAATATTTTAGGTTGCGCCCATAAAATGTGACCCAATAAAGTCAGTGTGATGAGGAATTTTAGTCTCTTCATTTTGCTTTGATATTTAATTTTTTACAAAATTAGAAAATACTTTGAGAATGATGAGGTATGAATGATGAAGTATGAATTTTCGAATGGTATTGCATTATTTTAAGTTTTAGAAGAAAAATACTGATGGTACATCACGAGATGATCGGGAGGGAGTAAGTCAACTCGATTTTTTTAAGTATTTGATTGACAGTGGTTTATACTTTGCACATTTATTTTTGTTTTAAAAGTGAAATTATTTTCAAAAAATGTTTTAAAATATTTGACAGTTTAAACCAAATTGTTTTATCTTTGTCTCAACATCAGAGAGCAAGCAGATGCTTTTTTTTTGAACTTTTAACATAATAAGGAGCGTCATGAATAATATAACACACATATTTAAACGCTGCACGGCCTATTGTCGTGAGCATTGGTTCAAGCTCAGTTTATTGACGTTAATACTCGTTTTTTTATATAAAAAAGAATTAAGCGTCAATCTAAAAATTGGCTCAAAAGAACTAAAAAAAGAAATTAAGGACAACAAAATTACAATCGCCGCGAACAATCCGACCGAAGAGGTACCCCTCAGTATTTTTAGTTCTGGGGGCACTTTTCGCCGAAAAACGGAGGAAATGCCTACAATTGAAGAAGCAACGAAGATAGCCTATTTGAAAAGATTTGCTCAAGTAGCTGTTGCAGAACGTCGGAAATTTGGGATTCCAGCGAGCCTTATATTAGCAAATGCTTTAAGGCAGAGTTATGCAGGGCAACGCGATTTTTCAACCCGTTCTAACAACCATTTTGGGTTGCCTTGTACGGTTGATTGGGTAGGTGCGGGAGACAAATATGGTGACGATTGTTTGCGCCGTTATGAGAGTGCTTGGGCAAGTTTTCGCGACCACAGCAATGTTTTAAATTCTGGGAAATTTGCCAATTTGAAACAATTTGGTGATAAGGATTATAAAGCTTGGGCAAAGGGTTTACAAGACAATGGTTATCCTTCAAATAGCGCACATTTAGCTGATGATTTGATAAAAATCATAGACACCTATCGGCTCTATCAGCTTGATAAAATGTAGGTTGGTTAATGGTTATTTGTTAATGGTATAAACTAATCACCAATTACTAATAACCAATAAGGAGATATTGATTTGTTCTGGGAATTAATAAATATGCTGTTTTTTTGATGAGGGGCTGCGGTGGAGCAGCCCTTTTTTTATTTAAAAATTTCAAATTGTTGACCCCTCAGTATAGATTGGCGTTGGGCATATTGTGAGCTTATTTTTTTCTGAAAGTCTTTTTTCTTTGTCCTTTTCTCAAATCATTCCATTTTTTCAATTGATTATCGGTGAGCAAATCTCTAAATTTTGTTTCTCTTTCGCGGCGCATGACTTCAAGATGGACTGTACGGGCACGCATGTTGAGTGAGTTATCCTCTTGAAGTAAGACTTTTTGCGTTACATAACGGTCGTTGAGTGTATCAAGGCTGTGTTTTTGTTGATCGGACAGATTCAAAAGTTTGATCATTTTAGTCTGCCGTTTCTCAAATCTATCAAGCCATGAATTTGTCTTCGGCACCGTAAACTCAGATTGAGTGTCCTCCGTAGCCGTATTTGGAACGTTTTGTTGTGCAGAAGCCTGTAAACTCAAGGCAGTCAGACAAATTGAAAAAATAAGTGATTTCATGTTAGTTATATATCTTTTAACTAAAATAGATTTTTTAAAATACTCCTTAAATGTACGTAAAATTTAGAAATTCAACACGTATATTTTCTCTTACCGTGTCTTCGTCCCATTCACAAAAAGGAGTTTAAAGCCCCAGTTGATCACTTTTTGTTTATAAGCTTCGGGGTCGAAAGTGTTTGCGATATCGGGGTTCAATTTGGCTTCTACTTCATAAAAATCGTTTTTATATAAGGGTAATTGGACATAAGGGCGAATACTCATTGCCATCGCATCGTTCATATTGAATTCAAAATTCAAGAAAATATGATTAGATAGCCCACTTTGTGATATCCATTCTTCTTTAATTCTGTCCGAAGACTTTTCTTTTTTTATAATCAAGTGATTCCAATCGATGGAAGCGCCTATGCCAAACCAGTGATAAAAAAACTCAGTACCGAGGCAAAATGTTTGGCTTTTGTAGTAAATGTTATTTTTATATTCAGTATTGTCGCTTGCTTTCACGCGATCATTTATTTGATTGAACTTATTAATCCAATTAAATTCAAAGCTCACTGACGGTATGCGATAGCGAATGCCGAGATCAACACCATGCAAAGATTTTAGAAGTGACATCGGTTGTAGAAGTGTTGGGTTACGTGCATTATACCGTTCGATGATATTGTTAAATACTTTGGCATCGCTATTTTGAGAATAGGCATAACCGACAAATGCGTTGATTTGCGCTTGTATTGTCCAAGTATTTAGAATGAAAACAAGCCCTAAAAGCCAAATGAGGGACTTTTTTTTTGATATAAATACTGTGTTATTAATCATTGTGTTGTTTTTTTCAATTTTGAAAAATGAATACAGGAACAAAAATAGGAATAGACTACCATTTTTTTTGTAAATATTTTGTTTTTAACTTTTATTTTGTTTTTATTACACTTAAATCAAATCTGGGGATACTTGATTGGAGTAATTTTAATTGAGATTTTTGAAACGGATAAAGTTGAAAAAACTTTTTTTCGATAACTATTTCATATAAAAACTTTAACTTTGAACTTCAAACAATGTAAGTTCGCTTTTATTTTTAGTGATAAAAATAAAAACTAATGTAAAATCGTTTGGAAAACAGTTTTTTCAGTACAAATCTATAATTATTTTTTCTTACCTAATATTATTGTATAAATCACTATGAAACAAAGACGATTCTTTAATTCACCCGCTATAAATTGGGTTTTCATGCTATCAGCTGTCTCTTTATTAACTATGTCATCCTGTGGTATATTCAATCGAGGTAGCAGTCAATCAAAAACAGCACAAGGTAAAGTGCCAACGTCTTACAACAAAGCTGGCACACCGCCAATGTCAACTCAAGAAGCCCGAATTGGCTATATCGGACGTTTTAAACGTATCGCTATCGGCGAAATGGAGCGAACAGGTGTTCCTGCGAGTATCAAATTGGCGCAAGGCTTGCTTGAATCCGATGCTGGTCGCAGCACACTTTCATCTGGTTACAACAACCATTTTGGCATAAAATGCCATTCAACATGGCAGGGTGAACGCTTCTATAAAGAAGACGACGACATTGATCCATTGACGGGTCAGTTGATAAAATCATGTTTTCGGGTTTATAAAAACGCTGATGAGTCTTTCATAGCGCATTCTGAATTCCTACGCGACCCAGCAAAAGTCAATCGTTATGGCTCTTTATTCCAATTGCAACGGACGGATTATGTCGGTTGGGCACAAGGACTGCAACGTGCAGGTTATGCAACAGCACAGGACTATGGGGATAAACTTATCAAATTGATACAGGATTATCAACTTGCACAATATGATAATTTATCGTTGAGGGATGTTGCTACGAATATTAATAATAGCGGAAATGGTACAACTCGTCCGAATGACGATTTTCCTGTCAGTGGTTTACCTTCGGGTACTCAAAGTCAACCGACGACAAATACGAATCCCAATACTTCTTGGCTACCAGGGTGGCAAAATGCAAAGCCTGAGCAGACCACTTATCAGCCTGTTGATACTGAGGGGGAGCGCAATAACGTCAAATATGCTCGTGCTTTTGGTCAAATGACTCCTTATGAATTAGCTGGTAAATATGGCGTGAGTATCGCCAGTATACAAACTTATAATGAGGAGTTGCCTGATCCACGTACCCCATTAGCGGAAGGTACTGTCATATATTTGCAGAAAAAACGCAATTATTGGAGAGGTGCAGAGAAAACATATAAGATTAGAGACTGCGAAACGATGTACGATGTGTCTCAAAAATTTGCTATCAAATTGTCCAAATTGTATTCAAAAAATGTGATGCGTCAAGGCGAACAACCTGCTGTCGGTCAAAGTGTTTTGTTGCGCCGTGGTTGGTTCGAAGGTGCTGACAAACCCGCTTTGCGCGATACTTTTGGCGAATGGCGGCGTTGCAAAATGGATACTTCCACTGTGAATAATCCGAATGTTGTAACATATCCACCTACGACAACAACATTACCAGGCAACAATTCAGGATTAGGGTTCGAGGTAACACCAAATAATGGTCAACCGTCGCCTAATAATAATCCAACATATTATCCTCCTCAATATCCAACAACGACGACACCATCGTATCCGCCAACGACACCGTCATATCCACCAACGACACCGTCGTATCCGTCAACGACACCGTCATATCCGTCAACGACACCATCGTATCCGTCAACAACACCGTCGTATCCGTCAACAACACCGTCGTATCCGTCAACGACACCAACGACTCCAGCAGGTGCGCAATATCACACAGTTGAAGTTAAAGAGACTTTGTGGGCGATTTCTCGGAAATATGGTTTGACTGTTGATGCTTTGAAGCAAATGAATGGTTTGACTGATAATATTATTAAACCTGGGCAGCAATTGCGTGTTAAATAATCACAACTTTTGTTGATTTTATGAAAATGGCTCATCAGTGTGAACTGATGAGCCATTTTCTAATCCTAAATTTAAATCTTTATATTTTCGAGTCGTTTGCATCGCTTCTACGGCTAATTTCGCATTTTCAAGACCTGTGGCAATTTGAGAGCAATCAACCTTTACTAAAATATCATTTGCAATGGCTGTTTGCGGCGATTTTATAACCATTTTATCCTCTTTTTCAACCATTTCACCTTCCAATTTACTGAGTTTAATACCTTCTAACTTAAACATCACTTCTTCTGTTTGGACATTTCCCTCAATCATCATTTGCCAGTCAGCGGTAATAATATCCCCTTTTTTAACACCATTTTGAAGGATACCATGTGCGCCATCTTTCTCAAAAGGACTCCAATCGAAGTATCCTCGGACTTTATCATTCTCGATAATAAGTTGACAAGATGTCACATCTTTCATGAGTTTAAATTCAAAACAGAGTGTATCAACAGTAGGTTGGTTTGAAGCATTGGCTTCGACCTGTTTACCAACCGTATTGTTATCGCAACCTATAAGCAATGTACCCAAAAATGAAAGGGGTGAAAATATTTTTTTCATCGTAAACTGTTTATCATTTTTAAGAAAATATATTTTATGTTTTCAGTGTTAAAAGTAGATATAATTTTGAAAAAAGATAGGACTGTAAACCTATTTTACACTTTGATCTGTTTTTTTTGAAACCATTCAAAAATGAAAAAAGCATAAACTATTGAATATTCTATAATTAAATAAGGCATATTTTCAGTATGTTTTGACGACCCCTCAGTATAACCTGCATAAGTCAAAAAAATGAGGAACGTCCAAACCACAGGAAATTGCCATTTTGTAAAGACAGAACAAGCCAAAGGTAAAGCAGCGTACCAAGGATGAACCGTCGTCGCACAAGCAAAATAGACCGAGACGACGAACAAACAATCATTGAAAAAAAGGCTATTATACTGAGGGGTATTATTTTTATCTTTTTCAAAAAATGATTTTCTTAAAATAAAAAAGACAACAAAAGCGGTCAGAAACGGCGTGATTTGATGAATCATATTGTAACCAAACACCCAAAAACCAATAGCTCTAAAAACATAAAAGATACTGGCATTGAATTCAAAATTGCCAAAATACAGACCCAAACTTTTACCTATATTGTTGAAAAACAAAGCATTATAAATAGGTAAACAAAAAATAAGCGTTAGACTACCCACCATTATCCAAAAATAAAAACTGCGTTTCCAACCTAATTTTTTAAAAAATAAAGGTAAAAACATAAGCGGTAACATCTTGGAGACAACTGATAACGAAAACGCTGCGGCACTAAGAAACAGGCTTCGCAAACTATTGACTGGATGATTTGAAATCGCCCCGTCAATAGTTTTTAATAAAAAAATAGCTAAAATAAAAAAGAAAATCATAGCCGCTTCAAAATGTGCGTTGCCTACTAACTCAATGATAATCAATGGATTGAGTGCATAAATAAGTGGTGCATTGATTCGGTAAAAAGATGAATTCGCCGTCATTTTTCGCATCAAAAAAATTGTTCCCGCTTCGCAGGCAAATAGAAATAATTTGATGACAACTGCCGCACCATAAATGCTTTTGGGGAATAAGAAAGTCGCCAGCGTAAATATCGATTGACACACCGAAGGATAAACTGAATAGTAGATAGCGGAGTTGAGTCTTGAGAATAATTCAGGGGTTAATCGGTCATTAAATAGTTGATTATCAGCGTAATACTGAGGAGTATGACTAAACGGATTTTCGCCTAAATTTATCAAATGTCCATCCCACAAAAAGCGAAAAATGTCGTCGGATAGATTCGGAAAACTGAATACAGTTATCCCCCTCAGTATCAACCCAATGGCGATAAAAAATGTAATGTCTTTGTCTGTTACTGCTTTTTTTAATACAAATATATAAGCCGCAAAAAAAACGGCATAAGTTGCAAACAATGTTGCAAACTCATGCCGTTGTATAAAGAAATTAATTTGCACAAGGCAAATTAAAAAAATGATTGAAAACGTGTATTTGACCGTCCCACGCATTATGCAGCCGCTTGCGCAAGCATGTGGTGACGAATCGAGAAAAAGCTGATTGCACCAAAACCAAAAGCCAACATCAAGTGGAAAATTTGGAATTCATGGACACCCGTTACCATACTCAAATACAAACCAAACATGAAGTAAAGAGCCAAAAATCCTTCAACGATGGTAGAAGTTGGCAAGTTACGTGGAATATATTGGCGTTTTGTAAATTGAGTTGCTTTGCTTTGCAAACCATATTTTGGTGTGCGGACGAAAGGTGATTTTTGACCTGAGTAACCTTCCCAAACGGCAATCGCATTGTGTAAACTCATACCCATTGCCATAGAAAGGAAAATTGGGAAAATGAGAATCATATTGATGATTTTCTCGAATCTTGTTTTGCCTTGTAAATTATATTCTTGCAAATTGGCTACCAAACTGAGAGCAATAATTGAGAACAAACCGATAAGCGAAACGAAAAAGAGTTTTGTGTCAAAAGTCAAATTATCAATAAAGTAAACCAAAGGCACACTGACAATCGCTGAAATCAAGAGTGCAAAGAACATTCCACTTGCCAATAAGTGCTGTGTGGCGTGTACTTTTTGCGGTGTACTGAGGGGTGCATTCCAAACGAGTTTAAGCAATTTACGGGCATTTTCAGCGCCTCCTTTCATCCAACGGAATTGTTGTGCTTTCAAACCATTCATTTCAGCAGGTAATTCAGCCGGTGTTCCAACGTGTTCGAGGAATTCAATTTTCCAACCTTTCAACTGTGCGCGATAACTAAGGTCAAGGTCTTCTGTAAGTGTATCAGAGTGCCAGCCGCCTGCTTCTTCGATGGTTTGGCGACGCCAAACGCCTGCCGTACCATTAAATTGTAACCAAAAACCACCGCGTTGACGACCTGCTTGCTCGATTGTGAAATGTACATTAAGCTGCATGGCTTGTAACTTCGTGATGAGTGAATAGTCTTCGTTAAGGTGTTCCCAACGTGTTTGAACAACACCGACGGAAGGGTCTTTAAAGAAGTGAGGAACTGTTTGTTTCAAAAAATCTGTTTTCGGCAAAAAGTCTGCATCAAAAATGGCAACGAACTCTGAATTGATGAGTTGTAAACCATCGCGCAAAGCACCCGCTTTGAAACCAGAACGGTCGGGGCGACGGACATGATTGATATTAACGCCTTTTGCACGATACTCTTCAACTTTGCGTGCAATGATGCCCACCGTTTCGTCCGTCGAATCATCCAAAACTTGAATGTCCAATTTGTCAGCAGGGTAATCCATGAGAACAATATTGTCAATCAAACGCTCAGCAACAAAAGCCTCATTGTAAATAGGTAGTTGAATCGTAACTGTTGGAAAATCAACGAGTTGTGGAACATCATCATTCTTTTTTTTGCGATACCAAAAGAGCAAATCTAATTGCATAACGCAGTAAAAAGTGGTGAATAAAACGCATAGACAATAAACTGCAAGCAGAGTGTAACCGATCATTTTTTAGATGTTTTTTTTATTGTTTTTCTCAAAATTAGCAAAAAAAGTGGAAGTCTGTGTAAACTTAACATAAATCGAAGCCTTTGGCTCGTTGTAGAAAGAGACCGAAAACCTTAGATGCGTCACTATCTTCACCGAATAAAAATTTGTAGAAAGGTTGTTTTTACACTACTTGGTTTCTGCTAATTTGGTGGGTATTATTGTTTTATTCCTTAAATTTTGAGAAAAGGGCTATTTACTGAGGGGGTGGGTTAGCTTGCTTGCAGTGTTTTAAGAATATAATTTTGGAAAATGATGAAAATAATGGCAATGATTTTGACGTAGAGACGGAATGTTTGCCGTCTCTACAAATACCTAAATATAGTCAAAATAATTTTATAGCCTGCCATGATTGTCCCTTTGACCGTTCCACTCACTTTTGAAACACCAATGCGGCGACGATAGGTGACAGGAACTTCCGTACAACGCAGTTTTTTCTTAACTGCTTTCACTTGCATTTCGACAGTCCAACCAAAATTTTTGTCCACCATATTGATTTCCAATAATTTATCGTAACGTATAGCTCTGAATGGACCTAAGTCTGTGAATCGAAAACCAAAAAACGACCGAATCAGAAACGTTGCCAACCAATTGCCAAAAACCTGTTGCGGTGTCATCGAACCCGATTCCCGCTTGCCAGTTGCCCTTGAACCAATGACCAAATCAGCGACCCCCTCAGTAATCGGCGCAACAACCAACGGCAATTCCTCTGGGTGGTCGCTGTAATCGCCATCGAGAAAAACGATGATGTCGGGCTTTTCGGCTTTCGCAGCAACATAAGCCATACCTGCCAAACAAGCATTGCCATAACCTTTTAAGGGTTGGTTGACGACGACCGCACCATGCGCTTTCGCAACTTCGGCTGTTTGGTCAGTAGAAGCATTATTGCAAACGATGATGTCACGAACCCAATCCTTGGGAATATCGTTAATAACGTGTAGAATAGATTTTTCCTCGTTGTAGGCGGGGATGATGATGTCAATGACAGGCTTATTTTTCAAAATATTTAAAATTTTACGCAAAGGAAATGCGTTTTTCTCACAAAATCGTAACAGATACTGAGGGGATACCTTTTCGGTTCACAATAAATCAAGGAGAGGTAGTTTGTAATGCTTACTTTTACAGCCATTTTGACTTCATATTTATCACTTTTCATTTATCACTTTTCACTTATTATGGTTCCACACGCAAAAATGAAATATGCAGCACTTGTTTTTGTTGCCCTTGTTTTAACATTTATGGCTTGTCGCAAAGACGATAGTTTTACGACAGATGCGGGTGCAAAACTCACTTTTTCAAGCGATACGCTTCGGTTTGATACGGTTTTTACAAGCGTTGGCTCTGCGACACGTTATATAAAGGTGTTTAACGGCAACAACAAACCGATAAAGATTTCTAAAATTTCTTTGGCAAATAAAACCTCTGCCGTTTTCAACCTCAATATTGACGGTGTTTCGGGCAGAAGTTTCACCAATGTTGAAATTCCAGCTAAAGACTCGATTTATGTTTTTGCGGAAGTGACCATCAATCCGAATGCCCCCCTCAGTACAAGCCCGTTTGTAATTTCTGAAAACCTCGTTTTTGAAACCAATGGCAATACGCAAACCGTTATTCTTGAAGCGTGGGGTCAAAATGCCAACTATGTCCCGAACCGTTATGCTTTTGGGAAACAGCATGTTTTGGATTGCGGCGGCAGCGAAGTTGTTTGGAACGACAAAAAACCGTATGTCCTTTACGGCATTTTGGGTATTACGAATGGCACGTTGCGGCTTCCTGCGGGTACACATATATATGTACATGGTGGCATTGTGCGGACGCAGGACTCTTCGGTCTATCGAGATGGTATATTATATGTGTTCGACAATGCTAAAATCATTTCAGATGGCACGCCAGACAACCCTGTTATCATCGAAAGTGATCGTTTGGAAAAAGAATTTGCGGACGAAATTGACCAATGGACAGGTATCATTTTGGCGCAACGCAGTCAAGGCAATGCGATGACAAACACCATAATTCGCAACTCTCGCGTGGGAATTCGTGTGGATTCGGCAGCGAGTTTGTCCTTGAAATCATGTAAAATCTACAACACCGCTTCAAGTGGACTTTTAGCGATTCATGCCAATATTACGGCTGAAAACTGCCTTTTTTACAACAATTACGTCAATAATGTGCAAATTGAGTATGGGGGTAATTACAATTTCACTTATTGCACAATGGCAAGTTATGGCTCAAAAGACCCTGCTTTGAGTGCCAATAATACCTATTGTTATGAAAGAAACTCGTTAGGACAATGTTTACTTGGCAAAGCATACCCCCTCAGTATGACGTTCAAAAATTGCATTGTTTATGGCTCAAAAGACGATGAAGTAAGCCTTTTTGACGGCACGACTTCCATAACGACTGACTTTAATTTTTCTTTTCAAAACTGCATCGTTCGGGTTAAGGATTTGTTGAAAACGGACAATTTTCCTAAGTTTTTGACCGATAATTGTAAGGATTGTATCAATGCGCCTTCGTCTGCAAAAGTGTTTAGAAAATACAGTTCAGGCGATTATCATCTTGATACATTGTCTATTGCAGAACAAAAAGCATTGCCTATGTCATTGATTACAAAGGATTTAGACGCTAAATTGCGTGATGTGGCGAAGCCTGATATTGGGTGTTATGAGTTTTATCCGAGATAATTGACCCCTCAGTATTTTTACCTTTTTCACCAAACAAAAAAGCACCAATAATCAAAAAGAAACACGTATTTTTGTAAAAAAATAATAATGGAACAAGTTGCAATTCAACCCATTTTACGGGTTTTCAAGAAAGGAGAAGAGCCTGATGATGTACTGTATTGGCTCAGTCGCCCACCTATTGAACGGATTCGGGCATTAGAAGAAATTCGTAAACAATATAACGATTGGAAATATGGTACTCGACGAGAACTTCAAAGAGTTTATAAGATTGTTAAACGTAAACCTTGTGAAGAAAAATAGGAAAAAGAAAAAATAAGTAAGTATTCCTCAGTATTTCTGTTATTTTTAACAGATATACGCTTGATTATCGGGTTGATAATCAAGCGTTTGTGTTTTTTGACCCCTCAGTATTTGGCATAAAAAAGCGATTTTTAAGGTGTCATGATTAAATATTATTCTTCATGTTTTTTTGGAATTGCTTTTCTCTATTTTTTTCTTCTTGCTTTTTCTGTTCAATGTTTTCTTTTTCATGATTTAAACGGTCTGCATATTCTTTTGATAAATAGTTAATATCAATGAATAGATGTGTCTTACCAAATGAATTATGTTTAGTTTTTGTTGAAATTATTGTTTTATCTGGCAAAACCCATGATGTGATATATCCATGACCTTTACTTTCAAGTTTGTTATTTTTTTTCTCATTATCTATATCTTGTAAAGTTACAGCAGAGATATTAGATAACCATCTATGAGATAAATCTCCGTCTCCATAAGAAATATCTCCTTTTCCATATTTTAGTTTGTATAGTTTAAGTATTTCATTTATAATATTTTCATTTCCTTCCCAATGAAGGTTTATTGCCTGCAATTTTTCATCTTTATAGTCTGGATTTATAGATAAATATATGATTGTATCAGCCATTTTTAATGGAAACATGAATTCGGTTTTATCTATTTTTTTTAGTTTATCTGAAACAGCTAAACTATCACCTATCTCCATAAAAACAGTTGGAGAGATTCCGTTTGTAAAAGATAAAAGCAAAGGGTTCGTTTTAACTGCAACCTGTTTTTCTTCTTGTTTTTCATTGTTTTCAGTATTATCACAGGATAATATTGAAAACAAAATCAGCAATAGATATGCATGCTTGCAAATTGAAAACAAGCTTTTTTTATTTAATAATTTCATTTTTGTTTTTATCTTTTATAATTATACAAAGGATTGATAGTGAAATAAATTAAGTAAAACAGAGGTTTTGTAATAATTTTCAAATCTATATTAGAACCAGTTTTCACTTCCCTTTTTGATTGGCTTAAGATTAAGAAATATCTTCTTTCCCATTATAATAATCAATTAGCAAATTAAAATTTCTATTTTCAATCCAATGCTTTATTATCTCTTTATCAATTGGTAAGTCAAATTCATATAATTCTGGTTTTATGTCTTTATCATGCTTAAATTTGGGATTGAAAATTAAACCCGAAGAGTATTTAATTTCATTATACATACCATTTTCATGAGTAAAACAATTTCCAATCTCTATTTTGTCTTTATACTTTAAGTATTCAGATTTTGTAAAGTCATAGTATGTTGAAATAATTTTTTGGGCAAAATCAGGATAATCTAAAAGCAATTTAATATTTTCATCAAAATAATCTACCTCTGTGATAAATTTAAAGATTCGAGTATAATATGAGCTTATTTTTTCTGAATGAACAACGATAATATTCTCCAAATTAGATTCCGCCTTTTTTGAATAATTATATGACCCTGTTATTGTTGTTCTTCCATCAATTATCATAAATTTATGATGAAGAAATCGTTTATCGGCTTTCTTTTTTATGAGAATTTCTACTTCATTAAATTTAGATTTATAATCAAAAAAATATTTTCTATTTACTTCATTCTCATCAACAACTATCTCTATATTAACATTTTGATTGTCTCTTTTCCTACGAATGAGACAATCTTTAATAGCCTTATTCGTAAACCAAGCCATAGCAATTTTTATTGATTGATTTGCTCTACCTATATATTCAATCAATTTTTTTTCGATTCCTGTAGTATAAGCTTTCGGCTCTGAATCCATTTGTTATATTTTTTAATAGCTATATCTTCCGTCAAACAACTCAAAGTGAGTTATTGCAGCTTAAAGAACCTTGAAAGAAATTGTTTTTCAAACGCGCATTGTCAAAAGAAGCAAATCAAAAGGAAAAACCATTTTTGCGTTTAAAGTGTATGTTAGGAATTATCACTGCAAAAGTAGCCTTATGTTTTCGGTAAGAAAAGTCAATTCACATTTTATTAACATATAAAAAAAACACTCCCTCAGTATTTTGCGTATTTCTGCGTATGTTTTTGGCTATAAAAGCAGTATTTTTGCATTATTTTTTGAAAAGTCAACTTTTATGAATATTTTTGAATAAAAATACGCGTATGACAAAAACAAATCAAATTCAACAAAACGGTATCGGCAAAGGTACTTGGTATGCTTTGATTTGATACCCCTCAGTATATTACCAAACCATCAAGTTCTGGAAACTTTTAAAGTTTCCAGAACTTTTCGCTTTTTACCCCAAAAACAATCTTAATTTTGCACCCGTTTTCGACGATTCGCAACTTTTGAGCAAACAATGGTTGTTTTAAATCGTTGAATTAAGCAATTATCAATAAAAAATAATCAATAAGAATATGTATCGTACTCATAATTGCGGTCAACTCCGCATGACAGATGTTGAAAAAACAGTCACTTTAAGTGGTTGGGTGGACGCTTCCCGTGCTTTTGGTCCTATGACTTTTGTGGATTTACGTGACCGTTATGGCATTACACAAGTCGTTTTTGAAAATAACGAAGCACTTAACAAGCAAGCGATGACTTTAGGACGTGAGTTTGTCGTCAAAATTGAAGGCGTTGTGCGCGAGCGTACAGCTAAAAATGCAAACCGCCTGACAGGAGATATTGAGATTGTGGCAACAAGTTTAGAGGTTTTGAATGTCTCAAAAACACCTCCATTTACAATTAAAGACGAAACAGATGGTGGCGACGACATTCGTATGAAATATCGTTATTTGGATTTGCGTCGTGGTGCTGTTCAAAAAAACTTGATTTTCCGTTCAAATGTAGCGATTGAAACACGTAAATACTTAGCAAATGAGCAATTTATTGAAGTAGAAACGCCCAATTTGATAAAATCAACGCCCGAAGGTGCGCGTGACTTTGTTGTGCCAAGTCGTATGAACGCAGGGCAGTTTTATGCGTTGCCACAATCGCCACAGACGTTTAAGCAGTTGTTGATGGTGTCGGGTTTTGACAAATATTTCCAAATTGTCAAGTGTTTCCGTGATGAAGATTTGCGGGCAGACCGTCAACCTGAATTTACACAAATTGACTGCGAAATGTCGTTTGTGACGCAAGAAGATATTTTGAATACGTTTGAAGGTTTAACAAAACACCTTTTCAAAACGTGTTTGAACGTTGATTTGCCCGATTTCCCACGTATGACGTATGACGAAGCCGCTTCAAAATATGGTTCTGACAAGCCCGATGTGCGTTTCGGAATGGAATTCGTTGAGTTGAATGACTTGGCAAAAGGCAAAGGTTTCCCTGTTTTTGATGGTGCAGAGCTGGTTGTAGCCATAAATACGGAGGGGGTCGCTTCGAGCTACTCAAACAAAACGATTAATGAATTGACGGATTGGGTGAAACGTCCGCAAGTCGGTGCAAAGGGTTTGGCTTATGTCAAGTTTGAAGAAGATGGCAGCATCAAATCGCCTTTGTCGAAATTTTATTCAGAAGAAGATTTCAGAGCTTGGGCAGAAAAAGCAGGTTCTAAAAAAGGCGACATTTTATTCATTTTGTCAGGTGAAACAGACAAAACACGTAAGCAATTGGGTGAATTGCGCTTGGAATTGGGCAACCGTTTGGGTTTGCGTAATCCAGAAGTTTTCAAACCTTTATGGGTTGTTGACTTCCCGCTTTTGGAATGGGACGAAGCGACAGAGCGTTTCTATGCCATGCACCATCCGTTCACGTCGCCAAAACGCGAGCAAATTCCTTCGATGCTCAATGGCGACCACGAAACGATGAAAAACCTACGTGCCGATGCTTATGACTTGGTATTAAATGGCGTAGAAATCGGAGGCGGTTCGATTCGGATATATGACCGTGATTTACAATCTAAAAACTTCAAACTCTTGGGCATGACGGAAGAAGAAGCGGAATCGAAATTCGGTTTCTTACTCGGTGCTTTCGAATATGGTGCGCCGCCGCATGGTGGTATTGCTTTTGGTTTCGACCGTTTGTGTGCCGTTATGTCTGGCAGCAATTCGATTCGTGACTTCATCGCTTTCCCTAAAAACAATCAAGGACGTGATATTATGATTGACGCACCTTCGTTTATCGAAGATGTGCAGTTAGCGGAGTTGAATATTGATGTGACGGTTGAGACAAGAAAATTTAAAGACCCAATTATTATGGATGATTTTCAAAAGTAAAACTATTGGGGAAAAGGGGAAAACGGTTATCGAAACGAGGTGTTTTGATAACCGTTTTTTTGTGACAGTTCGAGACAAAATTGAGATAAACACTGCATATTCTTCATTGCTTCGGCAAAAAAGGAGCTATTTTTTCCAAAAACCAATCATGGTCAGCAACCGTAGATGTTTCAATGATTTTTTCGTGAAAAGCCTTAATTTTAGCTTTGTCGTGTTTCGTCAGATTGAGCAATGTTGTGACGAAATTGACAAAATTATTGTTCGGTTCAAAGGTAGTTGTAGGAAAATTATCCTCTTTTTTCTTTTTGGTGCGTGTAAAAAGGTAATTTTTGAACGCTTCGTTGCGCGCCGCACACAAATCAAATTCATTCTGTTCATAAAAAATTTTAATTTCTAAACGTCTTTTTGTCAAGGCATAATAAATATCTTTAAACTTATAATCGCTTGAAATTTGGTCGAATGCTTCTTTAAATGCACCTTTTGCAAAATTGTAGCAAGCATAATTGAGACTAAAAACCTGCTCCGCTTCATCCGCACTGACGATACGTTCTCGATGTGTCTCTAAGACATTTTTTATCCAATCTAAATTTTTAACTTTAATGGCAACGGCTGTCAAATTGAGCAAAGTGCTGGGTATCAAACCCGATTGATAGTACAAATAACCTGCGTCTAAATGTTGTTCTAACAGTTTTGCCAACGTGAAAATGTACTGTTTTTGACCTGAATTGAAAAAGTCAACGCATTTATTGCGCTCAAGAGCGCGAAATGTTTGGCGTTGTGATAAGGTGAAAAACGCCTCGTTTCGATTCAATGTTTCTTGAAAAACAGCAAAATTATCTGCGTCGAGAAGTAATTGTATGGCTTGCCAATAGGTTTCAATGATGGGTATTTTTTCCCAATTTTTCTTTTTGATGATACTTCCCACGTCGTCAAGTAGCTCTAAATGTAGGGTGATATCAAAACCTATTTTTCGTTTTTGAGCAATAGCCGAGGTCAAAAAATAAAGTCGTGCAACGACATAAAAAAGGTCGAGACTATCGAGTGTCGAACGCAAATTGACATCGCCTTTTTGAATATTATAAAGTGATTGGTATTCATAATCCGCAAATTCGACGTGAAAGGCTTTCAAAAAGGTATCTTGGTCTTTAAAGGGTTCATCGGCTAAATCCGTTTTTAGTTTTTCAACTGTCCGTTCAAAAAAAGAGGTGAGTTGACGTTTGGCGTAAAATTTAAGCAAAGGATAATGCTTCGCAAAAGAATCATCGGCTGCAAAAAGCCCCCCCTCAGTATAAAAGCGATAAGTGATGAGTTTTTCAATTTCTTTGAGCAAAGCCGACATTGTTTTTTCCAAGCGTCCTTTGACAAATTTCTTTTGTGGAAAAACCATTTTATACACTAAATTGGGGTCAAGTTCCGTATCATTAAAGTTTATTCTCAGCGTTTTTAGTACCTGCCACAACTTTTTAATATCATCCACTGCCACGTCGTAGGATGTCCTGAGTAATGAAAACTCAAGGAAATTTGTAATGTCTTGCGATTCATCAGCAGTCAAGGTGTTAAGAATTTCTAAAAGTTTACTGTCTTTCATTATTGTTTTAGAGAAGTGAACAATCCAATTTGTTAATTTATTTTTTCATAAAAAACTAATTATCAATAATATATGAAAATTGAAGTTAAAAAAAGTATTTCTAAAGACTCTATCTTGTCGGAAAGTTAGATAAATTTTCTAATTTTTTATTTTTAAACCTTCCTGCATCTTTGTATCATAAAAACAGACAATAAGAAGCCACTTAAAGAATCTAAATTTTCATCAAAAATCATTTTAAATCTGTTAAAAAAATCGGCAATGAAAAGCAATCAACGTATTCAGTTCGGCATTTTGATGATGCTCTGTATCAGTTTTCAAAAACTCATCGCACAACCGCAGTTTATTATTCAAGACAAAGTTGTATTTGTTACATCAAGTAGTATTATTCAAGACAAAGTGGTTTTTGCAAACGCATCCAATAAAGCGAAATCCCCTAGTCAAGCGGGTATTATTCAAGACACTATTGTTTTTGTGGATTCGGAAAGTAGTAGCAATACTTCCAGTGTTATTAAATTTGATTCGATTCACAAACGATTATTGGCTTTGAAAAAGGGTTCTTTTGAAAAAGCGAATAGTTTTAAGTGGTATAAGGCACACCCAACGAATTCTTTGAATATTGAGGGCTATAATATCGTTATTTTGCCCGCCACGCCATCGGCTAAACCACTTGCAGAGTTTCGTTTTATAAGGCAACAAACAAAGGTATGGGTTGATGAAAAATTTAAAAAATCAACGAATCTTGCCGATATTAAAACAGTCGTTTATAGTGAACAAAACCGAAAAGCAGCGGTAGAAACTTTTGGCGGCTTCAAATTCAGTGTATCTATTGATGCTAAAACAGGTAAAATTGATATCGGCAAGGTAGCGTCCTTAGACAGATTGACTTTGTCTAATTATGAAGTCCGTATTTATAAAACGCCGAAGTTGTTTTAAAATAAAAGCCAAAAAACCTTATGAAAACTTGATGATGTCTTGCTTTTCTAATTAACTTTTAAAAACTATATTTATTTGATTATCAACGGTTTAGTTGTTTCGCTTTTGGTGTTTACCAAAGGATAGCCTAATCTTTGTTTAGTCAGAAACCAAATGACATAAAGTTCAACAGGGAGAACTACACACCTTTTTTAACCAAATGTAAAACTAAAGGAGAGACCTAAAAATCCTTAAAAGAGTCGGGCGCGGAAGCCGAAAAGCGTATAGAGTAGGCACTTTTATTTAATTATCTAAAATTTTATTCAAATGAAAACATCAAATCGTTTCTTCGTCCCTTTTCGCACATTAACCACTATGGTTTTGGCAATCGTTTTTGCGAGTGTTTCGCTCAAAGCTCAAATACCTACGGCTAATCAGCCGATTCGTATAGCCACATTGCCAAGTTCGACTTTATCACTTTTATCTTTTGTGGATACCAAAGTGATTAACTTACCTACCCAAGTATTGGGCGCACCCCTCAATTCAGCGATAACGGGTTTATTCAAAGTGCCTGCTGATGGTAATATTAAATTAAAAGTAACTTTAAAACATGTTGAAAATCAACCTGTTAACCATACTGTGCGCATTGAATTAATCAACCCTACTGGCGGCATTGCAGATAAAGAACCTGAAATCGTCGTATTGCACAACTCGCCTAAAACGGTCTATTTGAATGCTGTTGCCACGTCTGCCAATAGTGGATGTACGGGATTGAATACTTGGAAATTTCGGGTGATTAATAATGATAATGTCAACCACCAAGCAACAGAAGTGAGTGTATCTGCTACGGTGCCAGATGCGACGGGTTTTCGCAATATTTTTCCAAGCGGTGGCTATACATTATCGCAAAATGCGTTCGGTGACTTCGTTTTTGCAACACCCAAAGGACACAATGGTTCTATGAAAATCAGGGTTACTTATGATGGTGCATCAACAGTTGAAGCACGGCTTTTCAAACCGGGTGTTGAGCCTTCACCAAACGAAGCGAATGCAACGACCATTAAAAGTATAACTGCCAGTGGACAAACGATGTCTAAAAGTGTTGCCGCAACCGATGTGAATGCTGCTAACCAATTCTGGACAGTACGTTTGCGTAACAAAACAGGTACGCAAGTGAGCAATGCAAAAATTACGGTTGAGTTTACGGATTGCTTTGAATAATAATCAATTCTTGGGTTGGCGGTTTAAGCAACTATTGGGTTCTCAATAGCTACTCAAACCGCCAAATCCATGTTTTTTTATATCTCACAAAGTCGCAAAGCCGCTTTCTCCAATGTATTTTCAGTTTTGGCAAAACACAAACGGATGATTTTTTCATCTGCATACGCCCCCTCAGTATAAAAGACAGAAACGGGTATTGCGGCTACACCAATGTCCGTAGTGAGCCATTTACAAAACGCAAAGTCATTTTTATCACTAATTTGTGAATAGTCAAATAGCTGAAAATATGTGCCTTCACTAACCAAAGGACGCAAGCGAGAGGTTGCCATTTTTTCAAGAAAGAAGTCTCTTTTGGCTTGATAAAAATCGGACAAATAGAGATAATTGTCCTCGTCTTCTAAAAAATCAGCTAACGCATATTGGATAGGCGTGTTGACTGAAAAGACATTGAATTGATGTACTTTTCTGAACTCCCGCATCAAAGGTTCTGGTGCGACAACGTAACCGATTTTCCAACCTGTTGCATGAAAGGTTTTACCAAATGAATAACAAGCGATGCTGCGCTTAAAAAGCCCGGGAAACTTCAAAACGCTGGCATGTGGACGTTCATCATAAATCAAATGCTCATATACTTCATCGCTTAGAACGAGGATATTTGTGCCTTCTGTCAATTTGTCGAGTGTTTCTAAATCATTGATAGTCAAAGTTTTGCCTGTGGGATTATTTGGCGTATTGATGATTATCATTTTCGTTTTGGGCGTGATGAGCTTTGCAAATGCTGCCCAATCAATTTTATACTGAGGGGGGGCAAGACGATAAGCAACTACTTTTCCGCCAAAAGTTTCGACACTTGGGGCATAAGAATCGTAGGCAGGTTCAATCAAAATGACTTCATCGTCGGGACGAATGAAGGCGGCAATAGCGGTAAAAAGTCCTTGTGTACCGCCTGCGGTTATCGTTATTTCGGTTTGTGGGTCAACGGTGCAGCGATAAAAAGTCTGTACTTTTTCTGCCAAAACTTCCCTTAATTTTAAGATGCCTGCCATCGGTGCATATTGATTCATGCCGCGTTGTAGGTGCAGATTGACGAAGTTTTTCAACTCTTCGGGTGTATCGAAATTGGGGAAACCTTGCGACAAATTTATAGCCTGATGTTGCTCTGCAAGGGCTGACATCGTTGTAAAAATGGTCGTGCCGACATTGGGTAGTTTGGATTGAATTATCATTAATTTGAGTATTTTTTGATTGAAATATTAGGCTTGAAAGTATAAAAAAAACCGCAAAGTGACATTCACTTTGCGGTTTTTTCTTTCTAAAAATCAACCTCCATTCAAACTCATCCGAATCTTTTTCTCCAAATCGGAAACGGTGTCTTTGAAAATAACATCTGTATCCATCAAGTCTTGGACGGCGCGGCATGAGTGGATGACCGTCGAGTGGTCACGTCCACCAAATTGGTCGCCAATGGCTTTGAGCGATGAATTGGTCATATTTTTTGCCAAATACATAGAGAGCTGACGGGCAATGACGATTTGACGTTTGCGCGTTTCGGCAGCGAGTTTGTCAATCGGCAAATTGAAATGGTCGGCAACCATCTGCTTGATAAAGTCAACAGTGATTTCTTTATTGATGTGTTGCACAAAATTTTTGATGACTTCTTTAGCGAGTTCGATGTCAATATTTCGTTGATTGAGCATAGATTGAGCAATGAGCGAAATGAGGACACCTTCTAATTCGCGTATATTGTTTTTTACGTTATAACAAATAAATTCAGTCACATTTGAAGGCAAATCAACGCCTTCCATAGACATTTTTGCTTCAAAAATGGCAATACGTGTTTCCAAATCGGGTGTATGTAAGTCTGCGCTCAAGCCCCATTTGAAGCGGCTGATGAGGCGTTCTTCCATGCCGTCGAGGTCTTTGGGTGCTTTGTCGCACGTAAAAACCAACTGTTTGCCCGTTTGATGAAGCTGGTTGAAAATATGGAAAAAGATTTCCTGTGTTTTGTTTTTACCTGACAAAAACTGAATATCGTCAACGATAAGCACGTCAATCATTTGATAAAAATTGACCAAATCACCGACAGCATTATTTTTTATGGATTGAATAACTTGATTACCAAATTTTTCACACGATACATAAAGGACGTTTTTTCCGTCTTCTCTACGGACGATTTCATTGCCGATGGCTTGAGCTAAATGCGTTTTGCCAAGACCTACACCGCCAAAAATGAACAAAGGATTAAAAGCTGTACCGCCTGGTTTTTTGGCGACAGCCAAACCCGCAGAGCGCGACAAACGGTTGCAATCGCCTTCGATAAAGTTATCGAAACCGTAGTTTTGGTTGAGTTGTGGATCAACCTTTATACGCCGAATGCCTGGAATGACAAATGGATTTTTGATATTATCCGTATTCAGACTTTCCGGTGTATTGCTATTTGAATCGCTTGATTCCCTCTTTGATACTGAGGGGGTAGCTGGCGAAGTCGTCGCAGCTTGATTTTGCTGCTGTGCACCATTCATTATTTGATATTCGAGCCGCCCTTTTTCACCGAGTTCTTGACGGATGGTGGTTTTAAGCAGCGCAACATAATGCTCTTCTAACCATTCGTAGAAGAATTTATTGGGTACTTGTATGGTTAATGACATGCCTTCGAGCCTGACCGGCTTAATCGGATCGAACCATGTTTTAAAACTTTGGGCATTAACATTCCGCCGTATTGTACGGAGACAGCTATCCCATACTGTAGTACAGTCCTTATTCATATTTTCAGCAAATTATTAGGGGGCATTTTCAGCCTCTGTTCATTAATTTTTTTTTAAAATTGCTGGTGTGCGTGTAAGCCGAGCGTAGTAAAATTTCTCATGTAATATTAAAACTCGCTTAAATTATATACTTCCATGTGGGTTGGAAGTGGCATCGTTGTCCAGTCGTGTTTCATATTGTGGAGTGCAAAGGTGAGCTAATTTTTCGATAGAAAAAAGGCTTTTTGCAAAGTTTTTTTAAAAATAATTTTCCCACTTAACCTATCAATTATCTGTTTAAACAGTATAAAACTACCACCAAATAAAGGATTTAGTTGATTTTCAATGCTTTATCAGCTCCAATTTATGGAAAACCTTTTTTTAGTGGCTACTTGTTTTTTAAATTTAAATTGCAAGTTTATTGAATATTATTTTTAACAAAAAATAAAAAAAAACATGTGTTAACAAATGTTTTTCAGTTTTTGATTAATCATTATGTATTATCATTTTATTGAATTATTGTTTTTTATCTTTAAAGAAAGTGTTGTCCTTTAAGCTTTTACGATAAGTCTTTGTATTGTTGAGGATATTATAAAATATGGATTTTGTATTGTTAATAGCCGTTTTTTTTTTGAGATTTTTACGTCTTTTCGTGCAGAATTAAGGTTATATTATTATTTTGTTTTAAGATGAAAAAATCTTATGTTTTGAATTTTGATTTCAAATCAACCTTTTTAAATTCCGCTTATACGTAATGAAAGTTACATTCATTTTTTGGGTCGAACAAAAGGGTTTTGAATCCGTTTTGTAAAACTATAAATGACCCCTCAGTATTGATGCAGTTTTTGTTATCTTTGCGCCGCTTTTTGGAAGATAAATGATAAAGAATAAATGAGTAATCAGAAAAATATTCGCAACTTTTGTGTCATCGCACACATTGACCACGGAAAAAGTACCCTTTCCGACCGCCTGTTGGAGTTTACAAAAACCATTTCAGAGCGTGATATGCAGTCACAAGCCCTTGATGACATGGATTTGGAGCGCGAGAGGGGTATTACAATCAAAAGTCATGCGATTCAGATGTATTATGACCATACGAATGGCGAACGCTTCGTATTTAATATGATAGACACGCCCGGTCACGTGGATTTTAGCTATGAGGTGTCTCGTTCTATTGCCGCTTGTGAAGGTGCGCTTTTGCTTGTTGATGCGACTCAAGGTATTCAAGCACAGACCATTTCAAACCTATTTTTGGCATTGGAACATGATCTTGAAATTATACCGATTCTCAATAAGATAGACATGGAAGCGGCTATGATTGAAGAGGTTTCTGACCAAATCATTGACCTAATCGGTTGTAACAGAGAGGATATCGTTTTAGCAAGTGGTAAAACAGGGATTGGTATTCAAGATATTATGACTGCAGTTGTCGATCGAATTCCTGCGCCCAAAGGCGACCCGGAAGCACCGCTTGAATGTCTCGTTTTTGACTCTGTTTTTAATTCATTTCGTGGTATTATTGCTTATTACCGCATTATGAACGGAACGCTTCGGAAAGGGGATAAGGTGCGTTTTGTTTACACAGGCAATGATTATAATGCTGATGAGATAGGAATTTTGCAAATGTCATTGATGCCAAAAATGGAGTTACAAGCGGGCGATGTCGGTTATATCATTACAGGTGTCAAGTCAGCGAAAGAAATTAAGGTGGGCGATACAATAACGAAAGCAACGCGCCCTTGTTTGGAAGGTGTAAAAGGCTTTGAAGAGGTGAAACCGATGGTTTTTGCAGGGGTTTATCCGATTGACAACGACGATTTTGAGGATTTGCGCGACTCTTTGGAGAAGTTGCAGCTCAATGATGCGTCGCTTGTTTTTGAACCGGAATCGTCTGCGGCATTGGGTTTTGGCTTCCGTTGTGGCTTTTTGGGCATGTTACATCTTGAAATTGTGACGGAACGTTTGCGTCGTGAATTTGACCAAGATATCATCGTGACAATTCCGAACGTATCGTATTACGCTAAAACAACGAAGCGGGATGCAGAGGAATTTATCGTGCGTCAACCTGCTGAATTGCCCGACCCATCGTCGTTAGAATACGCAAAAGAACCTTTTATCAATGCGCAAATCATTACAAAACCTGATTTTATCGGCTCAATTATGAGTTTGTGTTTAGATAGACGTGGCTTTTTGATGAAACAAAACTACCTCACACCGCAACGTGTGGAGTTGGTTTTTGAAATGCCTTTGGCTGAAATTGTATTTGATTTTTATGATAGATTAAAATCTATTTCAAAAGGTTATGCTTCTTTTGACTATCATCCTATCGGTTATCGCGAAACGGATTTGGTCAAATTGGACATTAAACTGAATAGTGAAAATGTGGACGCATTTTCTGCGCTTGTTCACCGTTCAAAGGCAGAGTACGTTGGACGTCGTATGTGCGAAAAACTAAAGGAACTGATTCCAAAACATCAGTTTGTGATACCTATCCAAGCGGCTATTGGTGCTAAAATCATTGCGCGTGAAACCATTTCGGCTATGCGTAAAGATGTTACGGCTAAATGTTATGGCGGTGACATCTCGCGTAAACGGAAACTTTTGGAAAAACAAAAGGAAGGTAAAAAGAAAATGCGCCAGTTTGGTAAAGTTGAAGTGCCGCAGACTGCGTTTATTAAAGTTTTGAAATTAAGTGATTAATAGTGCTATATTTGCAAGTACACAAAAATGCTTTCTTTTGGTCAATATACTGAGGGGGGCATTTTTTTTTGAATATTGAGATTTTAGTGGAGAAGGGTTGTAATATTTTTTCTAAATTTTAAACGCTGTTACTCATGAAATCAATTTGTTTACTTGTTTTTCTTTTTTTCTTTACGGTGGGCCAAGCGCAGCTTAGCCCTACTGTTAATATTCAGTTTCGCTCCAATTTGCCTTTTGCGGGTCAAAGTTGTGCAAATATTTGTGGTTATGCGGCGAATGGTAAGGAATATGCCTTAGTGGGTAATCAGACTGGGACGGGTATTGTGGATGTGACTGACCCGACTATGCCTGTACTTTTAAAGCAAGTAACTGCGCTGAACAGCCTTTGGCGGGAGATAAAAGTTTATCAACATTATGCTTATGTGACAACAGAAGCAGCAGGTCAAGGCTTGCAAATCATAGATTTGACGAAATTAAGTTTGCCTATCCCAGATGTGGATGTCAAAAGTTTTGTAGGACCAGAAGGGGATTTGGTGAATATCAGTAAAATTCATGCACTCCATATAGATATTGCAAAAGGTTTTCTTTACGCTTTTGGCGGCAATAGTACAGTCATGGTAGGTGGAATGAACACCAATGTGAATGGGGCGGTCGTATTAGATATCAAGACAGACCCTTGGAACCCGCGTTATGTAGGAAAATATTCGACCAATTATATACATGATGGTTTTGCAATAAATGATACGCTTTATGGTGGGCATATTAGTGCCGGCTATTTTTCAATTATTGATTTTAGGAACAAATCGGCTCCAGTAGTTGTAAATACACAAAATACTCCAACTACTTTCACACATAACACATGGCGGTCAGATGATGGCAAAACTCTTTTTACGACTGATGAAAGAGCGGCTTCTTATATAGCCGCTTATGATGTATCTAATCCATTGAATATTAAATTATTAGACAAAATTCGCTCGCCAGCGGTTGAGAATGCTATTGTGCATAATACACATGTATTGAATGACTATTTAGTTACCTCATGGTACACTGAGGGGGTGACAATTGTAGATGCACATCGCCCTCAAAATCTGGTTCAAGTGGGACAATATGACACTTACGATGGTTCGGGAGCTGTGTTTGCAGGGGCTTGGGGTGTTTATCCTTATTTGCCGTCGGGCAATTTAATTGTCTCAAATTACACTTCGGGTCAAGGGCTTTTTGTTTTGACCCCTCAGTATGTGCGGGCATGTTACCTTGAAGGTTTGGTTACAGATATGGTAACAGGATTGCCTTTGTTGGGTGTCAGTGTGACGATTAGCTCGACAGATATGGATAAAAAAGCGACATCAAATAACGTAGGTAATTATTATACAGGTCAAGTAACGTCGGGTGCTTTTTCTGCGACTTATGCCAAAACAGGTTATGTTTCCAAGACAATAACAGGAATTATACTGGCAAATGGCAGCGTTACTTTGCAAGATGTTGCATTGATGCCTTCTGTTGTTCCGGTTGAATTGGTTGACATAAAAGCAAAAAAAACAGAAAGCGGTGGCGTACAACTGTCATGGGAAACAGCCTCTGAAACCAGAACAAAGTCTTTTGATATTGAGCGCAGCACAAAAGAGATGCCGCTTGATTTTATAAAGTTAGGAGAGGTCAAAGCAAATGGTCGGAGCAGTTTGTATTTTTTTGACGACCTAAAACCAACAAGTCCTACACATTATTACCGCTTAAAAATTAACTCAGACAATGCTGTTGATAACAAAAAGGATTATTCAAAAGTCGTGAGCGTTGTTTTAGAAGATATAACTAAAATAAAAATGACCCCCTCAGTAACAACTGGGATTTTGACCATCGAGAATGGTGAATCTGTTGAGGTTTATAACAGTTTTGGGCAATTGGTATTTATGAAAAAATTAAACGCACAGATAGAAAACATTAATCTTTCATTTTTGATTGCTGGTCAATATATTGTTTGCATTAAGAATGGGTTTGCTTTGTTTAGTAATAAAATTGTTATCATTAATTGATGTAAATTCTAATTTTATTTTTGTAATTTACGAGATAATGGATTGATTATTATTGTTTTATAAACGTATATTTCAATAAAGCTTTGCATCCCTGACTTTTGAGCTTTATCTCTTAAAATCAGTCAAAATACTGGATAAGACAATAATTGCTATTTTTATTTTTCATATATTTTTAATGAATTTGCTACATTTTTGTATATTATTTTTTAAAAAACACGTCTTTTTTGCCTTTTTTCTCATTCCAGTGTCTTACTTTTGTTCGCGTTAAAAACGGTTATGACAAGCAAAGTTAAAATCTTCAACGACCCCGTTTATGGGTTCATCAGTGTACCGAAGCCAAGTGTTCTCTTGGATTTGATTGATCATCCGTATTTTCAACGATTACGACGTATTGCTCAAACAGCTTTGACATATTATGTGTATCCAGGAGCGCATCACACGCGATTTCATCATGCTCTTGGTGCTTATCATTTAATGACTCAAGCTGTGGATGTATTGCGACAAAAAGGTGTAGAGATTACTGAAAAAGAATCTGAAGGGGTTTGTATTGCCATATTATTACACGACATAGGGCATGGACCATTCTCTCATACTTTGGAACACACCATAATAGATATACATCACGAGGATTTATCCCTTGCATTTATGCATGAGCTCAATGATGAGTTTGACAATAAATTGCAAGTCGCACTGGATATTTTTCAAGACCAATATCCAAAACGATTCCTCCACCAATTAGTGAGTGGTCAATTGGATATGGACAGATTGGATTATCTGAACAGAGACTCGTTCTTTACAGGCGTTTCGGAAGGTGTTATTGGTTATGACCGTATTATCAAGATGCTTAATGTTGCAAATGGTGAATTGGTTGTCGAAGAAAAAGGTATTTATTCTATTGAAAAATTCCTCATTTCGAGACGGCTGATGTATTGGCAGGTTTATTTGCACAAAACAGTGCTTTCCGCTGAGTGCATGTTGACAAAAACCTTGGAACGGGCTAAATATTTAATCAATACTGAGGGGGTCGCATTAGAGAGTTTTGGAGAACTAAATGAGCTGCTTAATCAAAAGAACACAATTTGGCATAGAAAGAATATGAAGGAATTGGTGCAGCGTTTTGCCAAATTAGATGATTACGATATTATTGCGTCTTTAAAAATGTGGATAAATAATAGTGACTTCATATTATCTTTTTTGTCTAAAAGCATATTGGACAGGAAGCTTTTCAAATTAGAATTAAAAAACACACCTTTTGATCAGAACATTGTGGAAGGTGTGATGCAACAAATATCTAAAAAAGTACCTTCCAATACGGATTTGAGCTATTTGGTGTTTACAGGCGAAGAAAGTAACTTGACTTACAACAATATCAAGGATGAAATTAAAATCCTTTTCAAAAATGGGGATATTAGACCCATTAGTGAAAGCATGGATTATGAATTGAATTCTAAAATTGTTACAAAACATTACCTCTGCTTTCCAAAACATTTATAATTTTGCGCACAAATTAATTCTAATATTTCCCTCTTTATGATAATAACTCAGGACTAATGTTTTAAAAAATGCTTTTTTAAGGCATTTTAACCAACTTTGGCAATAAAGGATTGCAAAATATAAGATTAAAAATTATCTAATTAAATTCTTTAAATCAAACTCAGAATTATGAGAATATTCAACCTTATCTTGTCTGCAGCTTTCTGCTTATGTACAGTAGCGGTTATGGCTCAACCTGGCGACACGCCTCCTAATGCACAGCCCGGAAAGTGCTATGCAAAATGTATGATTCCTGACCAATACGAAACTGTAACTGAGCGCATCGAAGTGAAGCCCGCTTCTGTTAAGTATGACCAAGTTCCAGCTCAATATGCAGCTAAAACTGAGCAAGTTTTGTCAAAAGCAGCTTCTAAGCGTATCATTGCCGTACCAGCAACTTACGAAACGGTTACTGAGCAAATGATGGTGAAACCAGAAAGTAAGCGTATCATCACTATTCCTGCGACCTTTGAAACGGTTTCAGAAAAAGTAATGGTGAAGCCAGAGTCTAAGCGTATGATTCCTGTTCCTGCATCTTACGAAACTGTAACTGAGAAGATTATTGCTAAAGCAGAGTCTAAGCGTATGATTCCTGTACCAGCAACTTATGAAACGGTTACAGAAAAAATCATTGCTAAACCAGAGTCTAAGCGTATGATTGAAGTACCTGCTTCTTACGAAACAGTTACTGAGCAATACGAAGCGCAACCAGTTGGCGAATCAGTAAAAATTCTTACGCCTAAGTATGAAACCGTTACTGAAAAAATGATGGTTTCTCCTGCAACTACTAAGTGGGTGAAAAAACAAGCGACTAAAGAATGTTTGTCTGCTGACCCTAACGATTGTTTGGTTTGGTGTTTGGTTGAAGTTCCAGCTGAATACAAAACAGTTTCTAAGCAAGTTAACAAAGGTTGTGACAATTCAGGCGTTGCTAACAGTGGTTGTGTTGTGAAAACACCGATTCCTGCTAAAATGGCGACACGTCCAGTTGTAAAGGTTAAAGCACCTGCTACTGTTAAAGAAGAAATTATTCCAGCTGAATACAAAACAGTTACAAAGCAAGTTGTAAAAACACCTGCTTCTGTTAAAGAGGAAATCATTCCAGCTGAATATAAAACAGTTACAAAGCAAGTTGTAAAAACGCCAGCATCTGTTAAAGAGGAAATCATTCCTGCTGAATACGCGACAGTTACAAAGCAAGTTGTAAAAACACCGGCTGCGACTAAGGAAGAAGCTATTCCTGCACAGTATGCAACAGTTACAAAGCAAGTTGTAAAAACACCAGCTTCTTACAAAGAAGAAGAAATTCCTGCTCAATACTCAACTATCACGAAAAAGGCTGCTACGGCTGGTCCTCAAGTTCGTGAAACAGCAGTTCCTGCTGAGTATGCTACTGTAACTAAGCGTCGCTTGGTTAAAGCGGGTGGTTTCTCTGAGTGGAGAGAAGTTCTTTGCGGTGACAAAGTAACGGGTGCTACTGTTCGTTCTATCCAAAAAGCGTTGAAAGACCGTGGTTATGATCCTGGTCCTACTGACGACATCATGGGTGCACGTACTAAAGCAGCTTTGACTAAATATCAGCAAGACAAAGGTTTACCTGTTGGTAACTTGAACTGTGAAACTTTGAAATCACTTGGCTTGCCTTGTAACTAAGCTAAATGTTTAGTTTTCAATAGTTTAGTAAATAAAAAAATCCCCGTTTCGATGTGTTCGAAGCGGGGATTTTCGTAAAAATACATAGCCACAGAGCGCACATAGTATTGATAATCAATAAACTATGTGCGCTCTGTGGCTATGTGTTTTTATATTATTCAATTCAAAAGCCGCCATCTTATCCCAAACCTAAACGTTGCTTCAGGTACTGGATAATTGTAGATTTGATAATAACGACTGCCTGTATAAGCCCCTAAAAGGTTTTCCATTTTCACAAAAAAGCGGAATGACTGCACCTTGAAAGATAAAAAAGCATCGAGTGATGGGTGAGCCGCTACTTTCTCTGTTTCTTGAACATAAAACTGACCAGTCAAAGGCATATAAGCCGGTGCAAACCAAGCAGAGGCATAACGCAAATCAAATCCAACACGAGCCAACATCGCTTTTTTGAATATTTTTCCTTCAACGTAAAGACTGTTTTTTGAATAAATATCGGGCAAACGGATAAAGTTTTCTGTTGGTCTTTGAAAAGCTAGGGTATTATCGAAGTGGAATCTGCCTAATTTTATATTTTCTGTCAAAATTAACTGCACGATACTGAGGGGGGCACTGGCTTGTTGTGGCAGCACGTTTTTATCAAAATAAATGTAATTATTCAACAACGCATAAGCGAAAGTGCCTTCAAAACCTATTTTTGGCACTGCCAAAGTGCCTGATAAATTGCTTTCAAGTGTCTTTTTAAAATTGTTTTCCCAAAAAGGACGCTGTGTGATAACGATGTCATTCTGAATCAATGAAGGCTCATATAGCTGATTAATGGCTTTAACCCTCAGACTGCCGACGTTTTTTAGATTGTAGAACAACTCACCACTAAGCCGATAATCGCCTACATTATAACCCAAAACATTGAAATGAGCATACGTTTCGACCTTCAAATTGTCGTTTGGTGTGAAGTTCCAACGACCCCTCAGTATCACATTGTTAAAATTACGTGTGCCTAAATCTTGATTGACATTGTGGAATTGATGACTGATACCGACCTCAAACCAATCGTTTTGTGTTGACAATTTCACTTTTTGAGTCGTATCAAGGGTACGAAGTCGTGAAGTACTCAAATTGAACACATTTTCAATCATTCTTTCTTGAAGAAAAAAACGAACGCCACGGCTATCATTCAGCAAACTGCCATAAAAAAAGGAATCAATCTCAAGTGGTGCATTGTTGGGAAAAGCATCACTTGACCGATATTTTGCACTTCGATAGGTGATTTGATGAGATGCTAAAAAATTGCGCTTTGTACCTGTGGAGTCTTTGCGCAATTTGAGGTATTGCAAGTAGCTGTACTCATATTTTTCATGACGTGTCGTTGCGTTATCGAGTAATGGAGTCGGTACAATTGTCGTCAATTGCCCTGCATCATTATTTGTTGTAAAAAAGGAATCACTCTGAATGCCACCTTGGTCTTTTTGATTCACAATATTTGAAGTAAAAGTCGCATAACCATCATATCGCTCACGATGTACCCACAAACCCAAGCCAAAAGCGACTGAACGTCCACGCGGCACATCGTAAGTAAAACCCGAACCGCCTAAAAGTTTGTTGCCTACTTTGGGCAAAGTTGTCAAATTAGAGTTCCACAATCGGTTATAATCAATGGACAGATGTACATCATTCGCAAAATTGCGACTGAATTTTGCCATAAAAGAACCATTCGTTTGGCTGGCTGCAGAGTAAAAAACATCGGTTAATGTCTTGGTTTGCTGATAGAAACGTATATCTGAATTTTTGATTTCGTAAACATCAAACGCATGTAAACCGATGTCTAAGCCGCGCCGAAAACTCGGTTGATATACTGAGGGGTAGGCTGCTGTCGAAGGCATACCGAGATGAAAATAATCGAGTGACCGCCGCCGAGTTGGGGTGTATTGTTGAAAATAATTATTGAGCAGCGAGTCGTTTTCAGGAAAAGTAACGGTCGGATTGGTCGGAAAAAACGAGACAATATTTGCTGTATCAATCTCTACATCTGATTGCGTAGAATCGGTTTCTGGTGTCACCGTTGAATTGGGATTGCCAAAACCTTGTGTTGGCAATTGTGCAACAGCCGTTTTTAAGCATAAAAAAAGAAAACCGATTGTAAGGACAAACGGTTTTAGGTAATAGCGAATGGTGAATGGTGAATGGCGAATGGTGAAGGTATTGACAGGCAATACTTTATCGTTCAAAATAGTATCTTTCATTTTATGCCATTTCTTTAATGGATTGATTTTCAAGTAAATAGAAAAAAAATCATGAATAAATGCCCCCCTCAGTATCATATCGTTGAATTGTTAGATGGCTGTATTGTTTGATTGTTGTATGGCTGTATGGTTAAATTGTGTATGGTTAAACCGTAATGCAACCATATATCAATTCAACCATACAATAATTTAACAATTCAACCATACATCATTAAAGCCCTAAAACGGCGGGGTTCATACCCATATTTGAGAAACCACCGTCGTGGAAAAGATTTTGCATCGTTACGTAACGCGTCAAGTCGCTGAACATTGAGATGCAGTATTCCGCACAAGCTTCTGCGGGTGCATTGCCAAGCGGCGACATTTTGGTTGCATAGTCAAAAAACTCTTGGAATCCTTTAACTCCTGAACCAGCCGTCGTCCAGGTGGGTGATTGTGAAATCGTATTGACACGTACATGGTTTTTAACGCCAAAATGGTAGCCAAAGCTGCGTCCGATTGACTCCAACATCGCTTTAACATCTGCCATTTCGTTATAATCAGGAAAAACCCGTTGTGCTGCCATATATGTCAAGCCAACGATGCTGCCCCAATCTGCCATAGCGTCTTGTTTATACAACACTTGCATCATTTTGTGGAACGACAAAGCACTGATGTCTATGGTTTGTTTCGACCATTCGTGGTTGAGGTCGGTATAATGTTTCCCTTTCCGAACATTGACAGACATACCGATTGAGTGAAGGACAAAATCGAGTTTTCCACCCAAAATCTCTTGACTTTGTGTAAAAAGCTTATTCAAATCGTCCATATTCGTTGCATCACAAGAGATGACTTCAGCATTGAGTTTTTCGCTCAACACTTTGATTTCACCCATGCGCATCGCAACAGGTGCGTTTGTGAGTGTGATGGTTGCACCTGCGGCAACACATTTTTCAGCGACTTTCCAAGCAATTGATTGTTCATTAAGTGCGCCAGAGATGACGCCGCGTTTTCCCGCGAGTAAATTGTTTGACATATTTTACATTAATTTTGGTTTGTAAATGACGCGCAAAGATAGAGTTTATGGAGATGATTACTGTTTTTAGGAATGATTATTTTATGGCAATCAAAGTCACTTTGGTTTTATTTTAGACGAAAAATCCAACATTAGGTGATAAATTTCTGCTTCTTTACCTGACACGGTTTTATGTATCGAGCGATAAGAATAATCGAAACTATCAGAAACGGGATGTAAGTCAAGAGGTTGTATAGCATTCACTTCTATCCTTTCGTCAATAGCTATTTGGTTTATTTGGGCAATAATTTCGGAAATTTCTGTTTTTCTTACAACAAAACCTAGCATAGCAGACACTTTATGGATATTACGTTTGGTGTATAGTTCATTGACAAAACGGCAAATGCCATTGGTTATATACTTTCTATTTAAATCTTTCCTACCATCTAAACGCTTACATTCAATGATATAATCCGCTTTAGTCGTATAAAAGCCATTTATCTTATGATTTACCATAACTTTGATATCAACATACCCTGTTTGGTTAAAATCATCGTCATAAGTAGCAGGTTCTGAAACAAACCTATATTCTAATAATTCCACTTTGGCTCTAAAATCATCATCTTCTAAAAAATCAAGTAATAACCTACCTGTTATTTTATCTTCTAAATTTTCAATATCACTGTAATCTTTACTTAAAATTGAATTATACGCTGTGATAATACCCCTCAGTATGGGAAGTATTCTACTTTGATAGGGGCTTTTATCAAAGTTTTCTTTATCTTGATAGCCGCCCTGTATTTGTTCATCGTTTTGAGAATTCACATTGTCAAAATTTACAAATCTTCTAATACTTGACCAAATTCGTAAGCATCCAGATAAGCGACTGCTTTATGCCAACATTTATATTCATTGGGTTTGATGATATAGAAAGTATCTTTTTCAAAACCTCTTACATCTTTTTGGATGAAAAGTTTATCCATTACTTTTTCAATTCCCAATTGATAAATCCATTCTATTGAACTGTTATTGCTGTTTTCTTTAAAAATTATAGGGTTTTCTATTGTTTCAGTCGTATTGTAAAAACGCATAGCGATACAGTAATCTGTTTGGAGGATTTCAACACCAAAATTGTTGGAAAACCTTGGTTTAAAATAATTGATGAAAACCCATGCGTAGTGTCTTAATATCTCATTCTCCTTTGAGATTTTTTTTACTACACTACTATTTTCACCATCTTTTAATAAAGGAATTGAAATATTTTGAGCATAATCAATTAAAGAACGCTCTTCCTCATTGATTTTCAAAGACTTATAAATAGCAGAATTCAGCGATTCATATAAAAGAAGATAATCTGATTCAATACTGCTGTTGAAAAAATTAGATTCACTATCAAATAGTTGTCTATTATCTTCTAACTTTTTAACGCCATCCAAAATCTCTTCTGAAAAGACATAAGGCAGTGTAAATTTTTCATCTTCATTATTTGCTAACTCTCGTTCAATACCAGCAGATGAGCCTTTCATTAAAATAAAATAGGCAAATAAGTTAGAATTAAATAATCCCGATAAGTTTTTGAGCGTAGGAACATCTTTATCATTGCCTTTAATTACTGTTACAGCTTTTTTAAATACTAATGGTTGATTTGAAAAAGCTGTAACTCCTGTAAAATCATTTGCAATCCCATATTTAAATAAGAGATAAGGAGGTTCAAAAGTTAATGCGTTACGGGGTCTATCAGCTTTAGTTTGATTCCAAGTTAGGCTGCTATCTGTAACAACCATAAATTTTTGAAGCATTTTTTTTGTTGTATCTACATAGAGCCGTCCCATCAAGTGTTTAGGAATTTCATTTGTTCCTTGTGATATATCTATACCTTGCCCAAAAAACAACCCTCTTTCCTTAATCACATCATTCACATTCGGATACCCCCTCAGTAATTTTGTCATTAAATGAAAATCCAAAACATTTCCATACACCAATAACTTAAAAAGCCAGTCATTTTCTAAAAAAAGCCCTTGTGACACTTCCTTAATGTCATGTTTTTCAATGACAAGAATTTTCAATAATTTGAAAAACAGATTGGGTTTTATTGACAGATGCTTGACAGTATTTTCTGCTGTGTTTTTTCCATCAGCCCATTTATAAAAAATAATTGAAGCGGGTGCAATAGCCCTTTTTTCGGATTTTTTCTCCGAAATTCTATTAAAGACCTCTTTTCTTACAGATGACAACTCTAAAATTTCATCAATAAAGAAGTTTTTCACAAAATATTGTCTAAATATTTTTGCCTGTAAATTGTAAAGAACCTTACTTGTAACAATCAATGCGATTTCGGTATTCGAGTGAGCGAAGTCACTTACACGAATCAAAAAGGCTTGTGCGGCTTCTTTATTACTGATTTTTATGTCAACTTTTTCCTTCTTTTCACGTCTTTTGCAATAGTCCATGTAAATCTGACTATCTTCTAATGTACCCCAAGGTGGATTGCCAATAATATAATCAAATTTGACATCTTTTAATGAAGCATTAAATGGGTGTTCTTCATCGAAAAAGTCAGCATGAAAGAAATTTCGATTACGAAGCGGCGGTAGTTTGAAATCTTCAATATCTGCGGGCGTTTGATAATCTAACAATGTAATGTATAGAGAAAAGATAGCAATATCAATAGCATTGTCGTCTTTGTCAACACCATAAATATTGTCATATACCAATTGCTTTAACTTTTCTTGATATTGTTTCGAATCGTGATTGTATTGAGGGTTTAGCTTTTGATAGCGACTAATTATCTTCCGCAGCGTTTCTACAAGGAATATTCCTGAACCACACGAAGGGTCTAATACACGACACGAGTTAATATCATTGTTTTCTTTGAAATGCTTTGTTACCGTCTTTTCCAAAATATAATTTACCAAAAATAACGGCGTGTAATACGCACCTTGCTTCCTTTGGTTATCAGAACCAATAAATTGTTCGTAAACATTGCTAATAAACTCAACAGGTAGAATAGAAAAATCATAGAAGGGGAATAATGATTTTTGTCCATTTATGTCATCACCTTCAAAAAGCATGATAAAGTATTTTAAGATACTTTCGTCAATAACATCTCTTTCATCTATTCTATCATTTTTTTTATTATTATCTCCAAAAGGAAACAAATCGCCATTAAATCGGCGTAAATGAGCGAATAATCTAAATGTTTCTTCTTTACTACTTAAAATTTTATTTAAATCAGTTACTGTCAGTTTACCATCTGTGTAGTCTTCAAAATGGATTTTAACATTTCTATCAATCAAATATCGGATAAAAAGCAATCTCCCTATTAAGGCATTAACAATGCTATATGCCTCTACACCTAAATTTTTATATTTTAATTTTTCAATGAGTATTTCACGTACATTTTCTAAATCCTGTAAGAGTTTGTAGTCAACTCTATTTTGGTAAAGAAGTTTGTTTTTATAAGTTTCCCAAGTTTCTCCAGTTATTAATTGTAAATAACTGAATTTAGAATATATATTTTCTGGATTATCCAATAAATTTAAACGACTACTTTCTTTATTGAAAGAAAAAGCATTTAATATGCCAATATATTTTCCTTTGACAACTATTGCAACAGCACTTTGATTATAATTCCAAATCCATTTATGCAATTCTTTTTCATAATCAGCTTCTGGATTATTGAAAAAAAGTATGAGCGGATTTTCTGCAATACAAAATACGGCGTATAGACTAAACTCTTTTTTTATTGTGCTATAAACTCTATCAGAAAATATAATAGATAAATCAGACTTGTATAAGCTCCCCTTATCCAAATCTAATTTTTTAATTATATTTTCAATATGACTCATGTATAAAACATTTTGTTTTTATTGTCGCAAATTTAATCCTTTATTTAACTTTAAATAACAAATTTTGTTCGTTTTTTAATTTTTTATTCTACTCTCTCCTAAGATAGAAATTACTTTTTTCTTAACTGTCTTAAAATCGCCAATTCCTTATAAGCATCTCTAACTTCTTGAGCAGGATAGCCGAAGTAAGTTTTGTCTCCAGCCAAGTCTTTAGATACGCCCGATTTGGCTAGAATGATGGCTTTTTTACCAATTCTAAGGTTTTGGGCAACGCCTACTTGACCATAAATAACCACTTCATCTTCAATAACAGTATTGCCACTGATGCCCGCTTGGGCAGCAATAAGGCAGTTTTTGCCAATTTGCGCATCGTGTCCAATGTGTACTTGGCAGTCAATTTTAGTGCCTTCGCCAATAATCGTATCGTTTGAAACGCCTTTATTGATGGTGCAACCCGCGCCAATATCCACATTGTCTTCGATGACAACCCGACCGCCTGACCGCCATTTTTTATACCCCTCAGTATTCCGTTTGAAATAAAAAGCGTCAGTCCCTATCAAAGTTCCTGCGCCAATTGTTACATTTTTACCAATAACAGTATAGTCATGAATAACGGCATTTGCTTGTATATAACTGCCTACGCCTATGCGTACATGATTGCCAATGACCACATTAGGTTCAAAAATGACGCTGGAATGAATGGCTGCTGATTCTGCGACCTCTATACTGAGGGGGGTAAAAGGACGCTGATGCCGCACAAGACTGTCGTAAGCCTCAAAGGGCTCTGGGTGAATAAGGACAACCTTACCTTCGGGAATGCTATCGGGTTTTTCGTTCAAAACAATGAACGTGGCGGCAGAGTTAAGGGCTTTTTCAAAATATTTTTTAACATCTGAAAAAGTAATATCGCCTGCTTTGACGTGGTGTATCTCATTGATACCCAATGCGTTGAGCGTGTTGTCGCCAATGATTTCTGCGTTTAGTCGGTCAGCGATTTTCTGGATAGGTGTGGGTTTGTTGAATTTCATAAATCGTATTAATTGGTAGGAATTAGGCTAATAAAGCTCTAAATTTTTAATTTTTTAGGCAGCAATTGAACGGCTATGCGACATTTGACATTTCACCTTTTTTTAAACCTTCATTGAGACAGTCTTTTGTCAATACTACGAGGTCGAATTCTTCTATTTTTTTCATCTTTTTAAAATGGATAAGCGGTGACAAAATGTTCCTTGTTAAAGCATTTTACAAATTTAGCTTTATTTTTACAAAAGTAAAACCTATTTTATAAAAAACTAAGTCAATTTTATCAAACCAATTCTGACAATTCCAACCAACGCATCTCCTTGATTTCCAATGTATTCTGAACTACAGAGAGTTCTTCAGATAGTTTTTGAATCTGTTGAGGTGTCATGGTTGCGGCATCGTTGAATTTGTTTGTCAGCTTCGCCTTCTTTTCTTCCAATTGCTCGATGTCGCGTTCCAAACGTTTAAATTCTTTTTTATCGGCATCGTTTGATTTACGATTGTCCTTTGATAGGGAGGGGCTGTCTGCTTGCTTACTTTCGATGGCTAATTGCTTGATTTCTTCACGGTATTCGGTGTAGTTGCCGTTGTAATCCTTGATTTTACCTTCGCCTTCAAAAATAAAAAGGTGCTCGACGAGCCTGTCCATAAAATAACGGTCATGCGTCACGATGACGAGACAGCCTTTGTATATCGTTTCTAAAAATTCCTCTAACACATTGAGTGTCAATATGTCTAAGTCATTTGTCGGCTCATCGAGAATTAAGAAGTTGGGGTTTTTCATAATCACTGTGAGCAAATAAAGACGGCGTTTTTCACCACCCGACAGTTGCGACGCATAGACTTGTTGCTGTTCGCGTGTGAACAAAAAGCGTTCAAGCAAGCCTGCTGCTGTTATTTTTTGCCCTTTTTCTAAGGGAATAAATTCGGCAATATCTGTGATGACATCAATTACCCGCTTGTCTTCTGCCAACGAAATACCGTCCTGCGTGTAGTAGCCAAAAGCAATCGTTTCGCCAATGACGACTTTGCCGCCATCGGGCATCAGTTCGCCTGTGATGAGGCGCAAAAGCGTGGATTTTCCTGCGCCATTTTGCCCGACAATACCAACTCTTTCGCCGCGACGAAACTTGTAAGAAAAATCCTCAATCAGTTTTTTATCGCCAAAAGACCTTGAAACGTTGTGCAATTCGACGATTTTCGACCCCAGCCAAGTGGTTTTTATGTCAATAGACATATCGTCTGCTTCACGTTTGCCACTGATTTTATCTTTTATGTCATAAAAACCATCAATACGGCTTTGGGCTTTGGTGGTACGGGCTTGCGGCATTCGGCGCATCCATTCGAGTTCGCGTTGGTAGAGTTTGCGGTTTTTGTCGAGCGTTGCCGCTTCGACATCATGCCGCATGGCTTTTTGTTCTAAATATTTGGCATAATTGCCACGATAACGGTAAAAATTGCCGCCATCGAGTTCAATAATAAAATTGGAAAGGGCATCGAGGAAATAACGATCATGCGTAACCATAAAAATAGTGAGGCTTGGACGTGCCGAAAAATAGGATTCCAACCATTCAATCATCTCCAAATCCAAGTGATTCGTCGGCTCATCGAGGATGAGGAAATCGGGTTCATCAATGAGTAATTTGGCGAGTGCCAAACGCTTTTTTTGACCACCTGACAGCGTCCGAACTGACTGATTGAGGAAGGTATCAATTTTTAATCTGAAAAGTACCTCCTTGACTTTTGCTTCAATATCCCATGCTTGTAGCTCGTCAATTTGAGTCAAATACTTTTGAATACTGAAGGGGTCATTGTCGGCTACGGCTTTTTCATAATTCTTAATGGCTTGAATTTGAGCGTTTTCTGATTCAAAAACGGCTTCAATTGCGGTTAGGTGTTCAGGTACTTGTGGGTCTTGTTCGAGGTAACCGATGCGAATATCGCGGGCAAAAATAATTTTGGATTGTTCTCCTTCCGACCCCTCAGTACCAGCGAGTACACGGAGCAAAGTCGTCTTGCCCGTTCCGTTTTTGGCGACGAGCGCAATGCGGTCTCCTTTGTTGATGATGAGGGATACATTGTCAAAAAGGACTTTGGGTCCGTAGCTTTTGGTAACATTTTCGAGCGTCAGATAATTCATAATTGCCTATGCGTTTTTTTTAGGGTGCAAAATTAGGTTTTTAAAGCGGTTTATTGAATTTTAATCAAAGATTTAGGTAAGCGACCTGGCTTCAATAATTTTTCAAAACCTCTAAAAACGCATCTTTACACCGACGTGCAATAGGCACATTTGTTCCATTCGATAAAACGGCGTATGGGCCATCAGTTGAGCGTAAAAATTGACGCACTGCTTTTAAATTGACAATATGAGATTGGTGGACACGGAAAAATGGGGAAGTTTCTTCAGAAAGTCTTGATTCCGGTTGAGAAGGTGTAAGTAGGTATTCAAATTCGCCAAGGTATTTCGACACCAATATTTTTGTACCCAGTACCGTGCTGACGGTGGTATAACTGCCCTCCGATTCAAGATGTAAAACCTCATCAAGCGGCACATAATAAATGCCTTCGGCAGTTTGAAGCAGCAGTTTTTCTACTTTTTTTTGACGCATTGCGCCTAATAATTCTGTTATCTGGTGTTCAATGTGGATAGAAGGTTGGATGCGGCGAACTTTGTCGAGGGCGTTGATAACATCATTCCGTAAAACAGGTTTCAATAAATAATCCACAGCATTGGCTTTAAATGCTTTTAAGGCAAACGTATTGAAAGCCGTAACAAAGATGATTGAAAAAGTAGGTGCAGACAAAGATTCTAAGACATCAAAGCCTGTTCCATCAGATAAGTCAATATCTAAAAAAACGACATCAGGGCTTGTGTTTTTCAACAAGGCTTGTGCTTCGGTTACAGTAGCCGCTTCGCCTATAACCCGACAATCAGGAATAGTAGAAATTATGTCGCGCATCATCTCTCGCGCATCGGCTTCATCATCAATTAAACTAATTGTAAGCATGGTTTATAATTATTCAATTGTAAGTGAATGATTTACAGTATTAAAATTGTCATTCGGACGCATGTTCCTACGTTTTTACCGCCTGCATCGAGTATTGGCTCAATCACTAAATCACGGCTATCTTCTCGACCATTCAACAAAGCCAAACGTTTGCGAGATAAAGCGATGCCCACACCTGTCTTTGTAACCCCCTCAGTATTCGCTTCTTTTTTTTCGTTTTCATCCACCCCTTTGCCATTGTCTTTGATGTTAATGATTAAAAAATTAGGTATGGTTTGCTTAAAATGAACAGAAATATGTGCGGCGGTTTGCTCGGTTGACAGTCCATGTTTTAAAGCATTTTCTACAAAAGGTTGAATGAGCATGGCGGGTATTTCTATGTCGTGCGTATCAATATGATTATCTATGTCAATCGTGTAATTTAAGCCTGCTTTAAACCGCAATTTTTCAAGCGAAAGATAATGCGTCAAAGCCTGTACTTCTTCTGCAATCGTTATTTTACCCCGTCGGGTGGACTCCAAAGTAAAGCGCACCAATTTTGCAAAGTGCCCTAAATAAAGCATCGCCTTGTCTTTGTCTCCGCGTTGCATCAGCAGTTGAATGGAGTTTAAACAATTGAAAATAAAATGTGGGTTCATCTGCATGACTAAAGCGGTGCGTTCTAAATCATTGATTTGTAAAGCAATATCGTGTTCTATTTTAAGATTTTTAATACGGTTTTTGTAAAATAAGTAACCCCCTGTCAAAACTGATAGAATTAACAAACTGCGAAACCACCAAGCGGCGTACCAAGGTGGACGAATGACAAAAGGCATTGTTAAGGACGTACTCCAAATACCATCTTCGTTTTGCGCTTGCACGTCAAGGGTATAAGCATTGGGTGAAAGTCCGAGTAGGGTAATCGCCCTATTATCGGTTTCGTTCCAAGACTCCTGTGTTTGTACTTTATACCGAAACATCGTTTTATCGGCTAAACGGTTCTGAAAACTCAAAAGGTGAAAGGTTAAATTATTCTGATGATAGGTCAAATTAAGGTTTTGAGCTGTCGTAAATGGTTTACCATTGACTGCAATAGATAATATTTGCGGTGGAATAACGCTGTCTGAATGATAGATATTTTCAGCGAAAACAACACCCCCCTCAGTAGCGACATACATTGTTTTGCCTTCAAAATCAATATCCCGCACCGAATTATCGGGTAAGCCATGTGCTTTGGTTATTTTTTCAAGAACTTTCGCCTTGCCGTTTTCAAATACTAATTTATTTAAACCCAAAGACGTACACACATAAACGATATGACTGTTCCGATAACATTTAATTTTACCAACAATATCGGCTATCAAACCTTGTGCTTTGTTAATAATTTGCCAAGTATCACCTGTTTTATATAAAAGACCTGTCCCATTTG
>JAYVFS010000096.1:0-44125 GCA_043772905.1 Saprospiraceae bacterium
TTCTTTTGTTTTTTATCCGTATTTCAAAGAACTAAGCTACGACTTTTTGCGGTGAACTTTATGTCGTTTTTTGTACCGTAACTTTACGTCGAACATCAACCCTTGGAGGGTTATTCTAAAAGTATATAAAACGTACTACTGAGGGGGGTGCTAAATTTTTAAATTTTAAAAAAATATACGATGTCAATTCACCAGCGTACTAAATCTTTAAGTGTCACAGGTAATCAATTGTCCGATACTTTTTTCCAACTAAAAGTCTTGAATGGTCAAGAGCTTGTAGATGAAAAATTTCCCTCATTTGCTAAAAAAGTGGCGGACAATGGTTATAAACCTTTCAAACCGACAAGCATAGATATTTTCCAAATCAATATCGGTAAACTCTGTAATCAAACGTGTGCGCATTGCCATGTTGATGCAGGTCCCGATAAAAAAGTGGAAAACATGAACCGTGAAACGCTTGAAATCTGTCTCGATATTCTAAAACGATACGATATAAAAACGGTGGACATTACGGGCGGCGCGCCTGAAATGAATGCTCATTTCCGTTGGTTTGTAGAGGAATGTCGCAAATTAGGCAAAACAGTGATAGACAGATGCAATTTAACCATCATTGAAGCCAATCCAAAATACCACGACTTGCCGCAATGGTTTGCTAAAAATCAAGTGCATATCGTCTCGTCGTTGCCCTATTTTTCAAAAACACGGACAGACTCACAACGTGGTGATGGTGTTTTTGAAGATTCTATTGCCGCTTTGCAAAAACTCAATGCCGTTGGTTATGGCAAAGAGGGGAGTGGTTTGACGCTTGATTTGGTCTATAATCCGACAGGTGCGTTTCTGCCAGGCTCACAAATGGGTTTGGAAAAGGAATTTAAACAGCAATTGAAACGCCGTTTTAATGTTGAGTTTAACAGCCTTTTTGCCATAACCAATATGCCGATTTCACGGTTTTTGGACTATTTGATTGAATCGCATAATTATGAAGAGTATATGCACACATTGGTCAATGCGTTCAATGCGTCAACAATTGAAAATGTGATGTGCCGCAACACGATTTCAGTGAGTTGGGACGGCTATATGTACGATTGTGATTTCAATCAAATGTTGGATTTGCGTGTCTCTACTGAGGGGGTGCATATTCGCGATTTCGATTTTGAGGCGTTGATGAATCGGACGATTGTTTTGAATCAACATTGTTATGGTTGTACAGCGGGTGCGGGGTCTTCATGTGGTGGCGAAGTCGCTTGATTAATTTTAAAAAACGCATAGGCACATAGGACACATAGTTTTTTTTGTTTGACATTTTATAAAAAACAAAAAAAACTATGTGCCCTATGTGGCTATGTGTTTTTTAAAAATGTTTACAATTTCTCAATAATCATCGCCGAAGCACCACCGCCACCGTTGCAGATCGCTGCCATGCCATAACGTCCATTTTGTTGATGCAAAACGCCATTCAAAGTCGTCAAAATCCGCGCACCTGAACAGCCAAGTGGATGCCCCAAAGAGCAAGCACCACCGTTGATATTCATCAATGCGGGGTCAAAACCCATCACTTTTGCAAAGGTCATCGGGACAACAGCGAAGGCTTCATTGACCTCAAAATAGCTGATGTCATTCAAATTCAAACCTGCCCGTTTCAAGGCAATCGGTGCAGCAATCGTTGGCGCAGTCGTAAACCAATCGGGTTCGTGTTCGCCATCGGCAAAAGAAACGATGCGTGCTAAAGGCTTCAAATTCAAACGTTTAACCGCTTCGCCACTTGCCAAAACGAGGGCAGAAGCACCGTCATTGATGGTTGAAGCATTGGCTGCCGTCACCGTTCCGTCTTTTGAAAAGGCAGGGCGCAACGTCGGTATTTTATCGAAATTAACGCTTTTATATTCCTCATCTTCAAGCATCATAAAATTGCCTTTACGTGAGGAAATTTCTACACCAACGATTTCATCTTTGAAACGCCCCCCCTCAGTAGCAGCCGCTGATTTCTTGTAAGAACTGATGGCAAAAGCGTCTTGTTCTTCTCTTGAAAAACCATATTTCGCAGCCGTGCGGTCGGCAAAAACGCCCATCGCTATTTGGTCATACACGTCCACCAAACCGTCTTTTGCTAAACCGTCTATGAGTTCACCATTGCCATATTTATAGCCAAAACGGGCTTTCGGGATATAAAACGGGATTTGAGACATATTTTCCATGCCACCCGTCACAACGATATCTGCATAACCCAACATAATACTTTGTGCGCCATAAGCCGTTGCTTTCATACCTGAAGCACATACTTTATTAATGGTTGTGCAATTCACACCGTCGGGCAAACCCGCCATTTTAGCGGCTTGACGTGCAGGTGCTTGCCCTAAATTGGCAGAGACCACGTTGCCCATGATGAGATCATTGACATCTTCGGGCGCAATGCCCGCCTTTTCGAGTGCACCACGAATGGCAATTGACCCTAATTTTGTTGCAGAAACGTCTGCCAATGTGCCACCAAAACTGCCAATCGGCGTTCTAACGGCGGAGACGATAAATACTTCCTTTGTCATATTTTAAATTTGTAATTGGTTTTACTGAAAGGAGCCCCCTTCCCGATTAAGTCGGGATTTCGTACCTCAACAGTAAATCAAGCACTTTTTGCTTGAAATTTTGAAAATATAGGTTTTATTCGATTAAAAATCGAATGCAAAGGTAAGTCTATACTTTCGCTTTAGGCATAAATAGTTGGCAATCTCGTTGGGCTAAAGTGCAGTCAACCCCTAATTTATTTAATGATTTTCTTGAAAGCGGTATTCATTTTCACCGCCGAAGCAAAGCGGTTTTTGGCTTTTTTAGCAAGGCTCTTCTCTAAAAAAGCCTTCATTTTAGGCGAAACAGGGTCGCCAGAAGCACTTAGAGTCGGAAAGTCAATGTCTTTTTCCAAAATATTTGTTGCCAATTCCTGCCATGTATCACCTGTAAAAGGCAATTGACCATAAGTCATCCAATAGGCGATGATGCCTAATTGATAAACTTCTGTGCGGAAATTGGCTTTTCCTTTGACAATTTCAAAGGCATTAAAATGAATATTTTCAGGTGGTATAAAATCAGGCATACCGCCACGTACTGACGGTGAATCTTTTTTATCGGTCAATCGGTGCGCCAAATCGAAATCAATAACTTTTATCGTTGTGTCATTTGACAATAGGATATTACTGAAATGCACATCGCCATGTAAAATGTTTTTATGATGCATAAAAGCATAGGCATCAATAATCTGTTGTAACAGCATATCACGTAAAGGGGAAGCAGGAGCGACACCTTCATCTAACCGACGGCGCAGGCTTATGGCTTCAACCCACTCCGAAACGGCATAGTCAAGTTTCAAATCTAAGAGTTGACAGATGTGTAGATGCCCCCTCAGTATTTTTTGAATTTTAAATTCTTTTCGGAACTTCTTTCGCCATTCGTTTGCCCGTTTTTGAGATAAATGCGTCGGAATACGCAATAATTTAATAATAACAAGCTGTTCGTTACGTGTATCCGTTGCCTTATAAACTTCTAAAGGAAGGTTAGTAGATAAGTTTTTTTCGATGCGATAGTGGTCAACCAATGTACCATTAGTGTAAGGTTTGATGATTTCAAAGTTTTCAACCTTTTCAGGATTCAGAATAACACCTCGTTCTTTCATTTCCTTGAAAAACTGTTTGATTATCGGCAGAACTTCTTGCAATGTGCTGTCAAAGGTTGTTGCAAAAAACTGCGCGACTTCTTCAAGCGTTTTGGGCGTTTCATATTGTTTGAGGAATTGATACATGGTATTATTGATGATAATACACTCGCCCGAAGCGGTATCGAGTAAGCCGTATCGTTCGCCGCTTTTCAATTGTGTGGCAAGGGTCGTATCGCTATCAGCAAGGTCATCGGCAGTTGTGAAGCGGTACTGTTTTGAAAGTTGAAGTTTTCTCATAGAATTTTACACTTTTTGCTAAATAAACAAACCCCTTGCCAAAAGGCAAAGGGTTCGTTTGTCCTCCCGTTTTTGAAATTACCAGCAACGACGACAGCCACAACCGTAACCAGCACCTTTACCAGATTTTTTGCCAGATTTTTTACCAGATTTTTTGCCTGACTTCTTTTTGGAGCCGCCTTTTCCGCCGCCGCCTTTGATGTTAAGCATGTCGTTAGTGACGAGAAGCGTCATTTTGTCTGCTGCCAATTCTTTGGCAAGTGTTTGTAAGTTCTTCATAGAAATTTGATTTTAGTTAAAGAATTAGAAAATAAGTTTCAGTCAAAAGATTTGAGTATTGTGACATTCAAAAATATTTTAAAAGTACCAAACTTAATCTATTGAACGGTACAAATATAGCCCCGAATAATTGGCATTTCAAAGAAAACGGTTATAAAAAATTGGCAAACGGTTATATTTTACTCTTTTACGGTATTTAATAAAATTAAATAAAAACAAATTGTACACGCACAAATATTTTTAATAACAGATTGTTTTTTTGTGAATAACAACGTTTAGACATAAGTAAAAGCCCCTGCTTTGAGGGCAAGGGCTTTTATTCTGCGTTTTAAAATCAAGGCATCAGAATTACCAATTATACCCACCACCGCAGCCACAACCGTGACCACCACCTTTGTTAGATTTACGTGATTTCTTAGATTTTTTTGACTTCTTAGATTTTTTTGACTTGTTTGAACCGCCGCCGCAACCCTTGCCGCCTTTGATGTTAAGCATGTCGTTAGCAACGAGAAGAGTCATTTTGTTTGAAGCCAACTCTGTGGCAAGTGCCTGTAAATTTTTCATAGATGTTAAGATTTAAAATTTTTAAGAAATAATGTTTTTAAGAAATAATTGTTTAAGCGTATCATTAAGCAAAAAGCTTTTAAAAAGGATATTAAAAGCAATGCTTCAAAATTATCAAGTTATACTGTAGCCACAGCTACAACCACAACCACCACCATATCCACCACCTTTATTTGATTTACGTGATTTGCGTGATTTTTTTGATTTTTTACCTGATTTCTTTTTTGAACCTCCGCCGCCACAACCGCCTTTGATATTAAGCATGTCGTTAGCAACGAGGAGAGTCATTTTGTTTGAAGCCAATTCGATGGCAAGAGACTGTAAGTTTTTCATAGATGTTAAAATTTAAAAATCTTTAAGAAATGATTATTAGAATGTGTCATTGAGCAAAACTGTGAGCGACTAAAAATGCTTTAATTGAACCCCGTCTTGCGTTTTGACCTCACAAAGGTAACAGCACTTTGATCTGGTTTGCAAGTGAACGGTAGAAAATAAACGGTAAACGGTCGAATTCTCCCTTTTTTTGGTATTTAATATATTTCTTTAAAAAATGCTATGGATACTGAGGGGTGTAAAACGCCTTGTATTTCCCAAATTTAGTGACAAAAATGCGGTGAGAGGAATTTAAGTTACTACCTGTTTTTCATATACCCCCCTCAGTATATTTAGTAAAACCGACTCATTTGTTCTGCTTAATCTTCAAATGCGCATTATCGCAAAAGGGACCTTTCGCACATGTTTTGCATTGACAAAGCCTAAATTCTCTTTCTTTTTTTATCGTAAATTTCAGAGGCTGAAACTTTGTGCCATGATGTGAACCATCGCAAAACGGCTGATTTTTACTGTATCCACATTGGCAATAGAGATAATCGCCTGCTTGTAAGGTCAAAACAGCCGGTTCATTGACAGTTGTTTTTTCAAATTTATGATCCTTTGAAATTTCTGAACCTTCTTTATCAGACATGACGAGCGGATAAAATGTATGCGCTGCCCAAGAATCTTTAGGATCATTTGGAATGCCATATTCTTTTGGAAATGCGTGGGTAAATTTTGCAGATCCAAAAAGTTGATCCCAAATCGAAAACATATTGCCAAAATTGCCATTCGGATTGCCGATGTCGTCTATTTTTGAAACAGCATGATGACTATGATGAAAAGCTGGGGTTATGAAAATGCGCTCCAATACTTTCAAAATGGGCATAAAAGCTTTGTTTTTATAAAAAAACGAATCCCAAGTGACCAGACTATGCGAGGAAATGACGATTATTTGTTTTAAAATAATACCAATAGTTACAGGAATACCACCATAAAAATAAGCGAAAGCACCCATCCACCAGATATTCGGCATCAACATATAAAAATAAATGGACTCTCGATATGAGACCAAAAACCCCATTTCTGTTGCCGCATGATGCGCCCGATGCCATTTCCAAAGCCATTTGTATTCGTGAGAAGAGCGATGATACCAATATTGAAGGAAATCATCACCCAATACAAATATGATTAATCCCAACCAAAAAGGCATGGTTGTCCAAACGCCTACTTGGCTTGGAAACAGAAATTTTACCAATGAAAAGGATAAAATGAAGACAATAGGTTTTGTGATAATAAATAGGAACAAGGCATTGACGGTTTCAATAAATACATCGTCTTTACTGCGTTTTGAATTTGAAAGATACCCAAAGATGGCTTCTGTCGTTCCGAAAAAAAGGAGGATGCCAAAGACAAAGCCGACTTCGTGCGCAGCTAAAAAGTTAATGATTTTTTCCATTTGTATTAAATTCAATAATTGAGCTTATGTATTTTGAGTTGCAAAACAAGGAGTTTTCATGTTGTCACAAATGTCAAAATAATATTTTATCCTATTATTATCAAATGATAATAATACGGCAATAAAGCCATTTTACAGAATTGGGAAAAAGAGAAAGACCATTCCTAACGATTTGATCCTTCTTTCATCCTTTTGATAATGCGGGAAAGAGAAACGGGCGTAATACCTAAAAAATTAGCAATGTGTTTATTGAAAGTTTTTTGAAAAAAGACGGGATGCTTTTCCAACAAATCTTTATAGCGTTGTTCTGCGGACAAATTAACCATAGATTCTATTCGATATAACATCATGTTGATAGAATCTATTAATGACCATGAATATAAATCGAAAATGGCGGAATTGGTTTTAGCCAGTTCTCGAAAATCAGTAATATTAAACAATAAAAGCTCACATTCTAAGATGGCTTCAAAAGTGTATTTTGTAGGAAAATTGCCAGAAAGCCATTCAACTGGGCTCACAAAAGTGCCAGCAATGCGTAGTATTATATTTTTATCAATGTCTAATTCATTGATAAAATAGCCGCGCACGACACCCGATAAGATGAATGCTGCCTTTTGAGAGGTACTGCCCATTTTGAAAACCACCTCTTTATTTTTGAAAGTAGTGAGCTTACAGATAGTTAGAAATTGATCAATATCTGTGTTATTCAAATAAGGGAATTTTTTCGAAAGTGCCGTGTGAATGTCGGCGGTGCTTTTTATTTTATTCGTTTTAATTGTAATAAAAATTTAGATGAACTGGAATTTCCGAAAGTAGAAAAAAAAACAAAGACGAAGGTGTTTTTTTTCGATAATTCATAAATACTTGGGGTTTGAAAAGATTTTATTACGACAGAATTCAATTTTCAGATAATACCCACCCCTCAGTATCAAGGCATCAAAACCCGTGCAAAAACAGGAAAATGGTCAGATGAAAACAAGCCACCCCAAGTTTGGCTCAAAGTTGCATGTTGTAAAACCGTTATTTTTTTATTGGTGAAAATATAGTCAATGGGCTGGTCTGAATTCTCCTTTGATGTAAAACCATTGGCAGTACCTATTGGACCATAGTGACCCGTCTTAGAAAGACCTTTTGTATCAATCAATTTCATTGGGTTGGTCGGTTCGACAATCACTTTTATCGGCTCATCATCGGGATGCGCATTAAAATCGCCTGTGATAATAGCTTGAGAAGCGCCTGCAATTTTATTCACTTTCTCTAAAAGCAATTTAGCACTTTCACGCCTTGCGACCTTTCCGATATGGTCAAAATGCGTATTGAAAACAAAAAACGTCTTTTTAGTCCGTTTGTCTTGCATTTTTGCCCACGTCACAATGCGTGTAATAGCGGCATCCCAACTTTTACTGCCCGCTACTGAGGGGGTCTCTGAAAGCCAAAAAGTTTGAGATGCCAAGACTTTTAGACGTGTTGTATCATAGAAAATAGCCGAATACTCGCCTTTCGTTTTGCCATCATCTCTGCCTACCCCTACATATTTATATCGTGGCAAGCGTTGTGTCAAGTCTAAAATTTGCTCATGCAAAGCCTCTTGGACGCCGAGAATATGCGTTTCGTGAAACAAAACTTGCGAAGCCGCATTGTCTTTTCGATAAATCCAAGCATTTGCACTATCGCGCAAGGTGCTGTAACGGATATTGAATGTCATCACATTTAAATGATTTTGAGCAGAGGTTTCGCTCAAAAGGGCTAAGAATAGGCAGACAAATAGTAGTTTTTTCATGAAAAACAGGTTTTTAAAATCATTCATTTATCAAAAAATGCACAATCCGACAGGCATTACCCTTGCTTTTAGGATTCTTTTCAGCACTTATTTTCAACTGCAAGGTATGTGTTCCTTGCGTTAAATCTGAACCTAAAATCAAATACCACGGCAAATGCAACTGCCCACTCCATTGGGTATAAAGGTCTAAATTTTTGAAAGGCGCATTGTCAATCGAATAAGAAATAATACCCGCATCGGCTCCTGAAATGATGGAAATACCAACAGCCGTTCCCTTGAAATTGAGCGACAAAGTGCTTTCGGGCGTTGTGGAAACAAGCATCGGCACATGAACAAAACCGTCACGCGTCGGCAAGCCGTCCGAAGGTGTCCAATCTTTATCGAGCGTCCAAAGATTGTCGTGTTGAGCGTTATTTATACTATAATATTTGCCATGATTAAAGCTACCTTTATTCAACGGCTGTGATGATAATGACTTGTTTATCAATAAATTAGAAGAATTAAAACCTTGCTTTAAAAGACTTTTAATGGCTGAAAAGTATAATTCTTGCCCAAATACTGAGGGGTGTAAATCTTTGAAATCATACGCCCAACTGAACTCTTTATTCTGAATTTTATCCCTAATTTCCTTTGCCAAATTGATAGAAGGCAACTGATAATGCTCTGCTACGAGCTCATGGTTTTTAATTTCAATCGGTTCTTCGCCGTTGTCATAATCTTTCGTTTTTGCAGGGTCAGCGAAGGACATCAACACAATATCTATGTTTGGATTTGCCGCCTTTGCATGTTGAACAATGCCTTCCAATGCCCGTACTTGCGTTAGGCTGTCGGGCATATTACCTCTATCATTCACCGCAGCCTCAACAAAAAGCAAGTCAATTTTGCCCGAATCCAACAAATCTCTTTGCATCCTAAATGCGTGAGGCAGACTACCCAACGAAGGAATCCCCGCCGCGATGAAACGAAATTCTGTTTCTGGAAAAGCCTCTTTTAAGTACGCACACGTTTTGGTGCGCCAACCTTTATTGTAGGTAATCGAACCGCCGAGAAAAGCAACGGTCGCTTTTTTGTTTTCAGAAAGGACTTTATAAGCGTTTTTTAAACCATTTCTCACTTGAAAATAGGCTTCATTCGGCAACGGCTTTTTAACTGGATAGCTGTTTTTGACAATAAAATCAGCCCATTCATCGGCTTTATTGATAGGAAAATGATGCCCTTCTAAATTTTGAGGCCCATCTGTAACTGGGTAAATCGTAGCAGGACCGCCCAAAGCGGTGTATCGTTGCACAAGTGGATAGGTGTTTTCATCATTCGGAACAATTTTATCGCTGTTAGAAATGACGTGCAAAATCGGCACTTTGAACGAAGCCAAACCGTCTAAATTATCAATCGGATTGTCTTTAAAAGTCAAAGCTTCTGCTTCTTTCATGTTAAAAATTTTCAAGTATTGCGCCCAATTATCTTTATTGCCAGCACCTTTTCCTTTGCCACCAGGCCAGCTTTTGGCATCACAAACAGGGGCTTCATTGTAAATACAAGCCACTTTGTCGGGGTTTCTTTTTGCCCAACCATAGACGTACAAACCGCCTCGACTCACGCCTTCCAAAGCCACTTTTGGGGCAAAATGAAGCGAATCTACTAAGAAATCGTAGGTTTTATCCCAAATCTGCATGGCATTAGGGCTGCCATATTGATTGTCAACATTAACAAAAACAACGTGAAATCCTTTGGATAATAAAATACTGTCCATATCGGTATGCCAATCGGGAAAAGATGCGCGCCAAACCCACGGATTGCCTTCTAAGGCTTTTGTCGGTTTGACATAATACGCCGTATGATTGCCGATTTTAAAATAGGTGCGGTCAAACCCTTTCCATTTATCGTTGGTTTGGATTGCGAATAAATCGGTATAATTAATTGATTCATAAATGATTGTCGTGTAATTATCTTTTTCATACAAAACGCCAATTTTGTTATCCTGTTGAATGACCAAATCAGAATAAGCGGCACTGCCTTTGCAAATCACTTTTCCTAAACGCCACGTTTTGCCATCATCAGCACTGACTTTTAAGGTCAAATTTTCACGTTTTGTCGTATGTTCGAGGTTGGCAAAAAGCAATACTTTTTGACCTTCTTTTGTCGTAAAGTTTATCATACTGCCTTCACAAACAGGGTCGGGTAGTTGTTTTTCGATATAAAAAGTATCCCATTTTGCTCCGCCACTTTTACTGAAAGCCAACAAACGATTTTTAGAATCGCCCGATTGATTTCGGATATTCATCAAAATACCGCCATCGGACAACTCGGCTGCCGTGCTTTCGTTGCTGCTTGGGTAATTTACTGAGGGGGTGATTGCCCATGTTTTCCCATGATTATCGCTATAAAAACCATGTGCTGCATAGTCATGTGCATTGGGTTTTGGTGCGCCTTCAGAGTGGTTGGCAGCAACAAAAATGCGCCCGTTCCATTGCCCTTTTGTTAATTGCAAAGCATGACCGGGTGTATTAGCATAGCTGCGCCAATCTTCTTTGAAGTTGTAAGCAGGATTCACATTCGGCTTATTAGGCTTCGATACTGAGGGGGTTATGTTGACGCTTTTTGACCACGTTTTGCCGTTGTCGGCACTCGTTTTATACCAAACTTCTCTGATGGCTTTGCCTTGTCTGACCTCTTGTTCGGAAGCCGTTCCTGTGTTGTAAAACAGAAATAAGCGACCATTTTTGTACTTTTTATCCATCAAATCAAAGACAGGCGCGGGGTTTCCTGCTTGGTCGTTGCCGTTTTCAGCGACAGTTTCCAATTTTCCCCAAGTCACCCCATTGTCGTTGCTGCGTTTCAAGACAATTCTGACATCGCCGTGGTCGCTGCAATTCAGTCGTCGTGCTTCGCAAAACGCCAATAAATCACCATTGGGTGCTTTGACAATGGCGGGGATGCGGTAACATAAATAGCCGTCGTCGCCATTTTTGAAAACGGTGGTTTCCTGTGCTTTTACCGTTGTGAAAAAACTTAATAAACCAGTTATTAAGAGTAAAGCATTGATTTTCATAGATTTATTTATAAAAAGAAATTAAAGGTTACTCACTCTTTAAAAAAGAAGGTATATTTTCTATCGCTTTTTGATATAGTTTTTCAGCTTTTGCTTTTCTATCTTTATCTTTTAAATGTGTGATATAACCTTGAAAAAGATGACAAATACGCAGACGATTATAGTTGTCTAACTCTTTATCACGTATCATATTTGATAAAAATTGTTCTAACATGTTGTTTCTATCGCTATGAGCGAAGGCTTTTCCTATGCTATACGGAGGATTTTCGCGATAAAATTTGTGTCTGTTTTCTATGGCGATACACGTACTTATGTAGAGATTAAAAGTATTGATACCAACGCTTTCTAATTCTTTTATAGGTACTTTATACAAATCATTTCTACCATTATCTTCTTCATTATGGTTATAAATATCCATAAAGTCCATGTAAGACCGTATAAAAACAACCCAATTATTCAATTCAATAGCTGTTTTTGATATTTGATAATGCCTTTTTAAATCAATATAATCACTAAAATCTACGTTTGCATGGCTTCTTAAAATGGTTAAATATTTATCTTTTGTAAGCCATTTTGAAGCATATTTTTCAAGGACAGTTGTTGAACCACCATATTCGGCTACTTCGTTTACAGCTTCATCTAATAGAGCTAACACTTCTTTTTTATTGGCTAAATTACGTATCGCGTGTTGTTCATTATTATCAGATTGTTTTAAATTGAAATATACAGCATCCTGTTTTTCAATACTATCCATATTGTTCCATTCATCGGTTGTCGGAAATCGGTAACTTTCTTGAATAAAGTGATTATAATGTTGCATAAATTTAAAAACAGCACCGCTATCCAACCCTTCAGCACCACAGCAATAAAATTCTTCTCTCGGATAGGTCAAAGTTGTGGTATCAATAAGGCATATATTGCGTTGCACAATTTCATTATATTTTTTAGAAAGAGGTTTTGACTCAAAATTTTCTAAATAATAAAACGCTTCAATTTCTTTAGGTTCTTTTTCACTGGGATAAGTATTAAAAAACCATTGATTTTTGCATGAATCCAATCTTAAACTATCATCTGGATAAACCTCTCTATTAAAATCAATGGTGTGATTGAGAGCATAAAAGTATTGCCTGGCAAGCATTGTGACTATGTCATATTTGCCATCTTCTTGAACTGCAATCGCCCCTGTCGAAACGTCTAAATCTCTATGTTTCTTTAAAAAATCAGCTAATGATATATTGTTATTAATATCTTCAAGTGCTTGTTTAGCATTTTTTTTACACTTTATATAATATCCTTTTGCTTGCAAAGGAGCATAAAAAACAGTTTTTGAATAACACGTTTTCTCATTAATGCCTTGATTTTTAACCATGTTACCTAATTGTAACATGGTTAAACTATCATAAATAAATCCATTTGCATAGATTCTCAATGTTGGATTTTGTGCTTTTGAAAAGTTAATCCAAACAATACTGCATACAATAAGTAATAAATGTTTCATGCGAGACTTATTTTATGAAAAATACTGAGGGGGCGCTCATTCAGGCTTCGCCCAATCACCCTTCGTAAACTGCCAATTATTATCAAAAAAACCTGTCAATTTAATGCTTTTTGCACCGTCTTGCATCATAGCAGCACTGAAAATAAGGTAATCGGGGAAACCGCTACCTGCTGCAAAATATTGATTGGCATACGCTGCCTTCATGCCCAAAACACCTGTTCCCGCAATAACCGACACCGAAGCCATACGACTATCGGGGCGTGGATAGGTGAAATAAACGCCTAAATCGTCGCCTTTAAATTGCTCATCACCGATTTTTATACTGCCGCGGTGTACTTGTAAAGGGCTGTTGGCGAGTAGTGATTGCCAAGCACTGTTTGTTGTCGCATTACCAAAAACTATCACGCCACGGTCGGCAAATAGGGAGGGGGTAAAATCTTTATCAGCGACAATATCTACTGCACCATTGCCGCGATAATACCATGTTTCAGCATCAAAAACGGCTTTTTGGTATGCCCAATCATTCTCATCTTTCGTGCCTGTTGTGCCATAAACAAAGACCATCCGGTTGTTAAAAGCCTCTTTAAATGTGCCATTTCGTTGTGAATTTCGCTGTTTTGAAGTAGGCGCATCGGTCTGTTCCCAAGTCTTATTTTTTGTAAAATACAAGGTATTATTGGGCGATTTGCAGTCAGAACAGACTTCAAAACCATCAATTTTAATTTTATAGGACTCGTATTTCGCAAAAGCGGTGGGCAGCAATTTTAAGGTTAGGACATTCTCTGTTTTTATGTCAATCGTCTTTGTACCCCTTTTGACTTGAATATTGCTGTAACTGAGGGGTGTCTCTTGTTGCTCGATACCCGCCCAATGATAAGTGGACGAAATGGCAGGATTCGCCGTCGTGAAGTTTATGGTATCCAAATCGGCGTGTTTTGGAATGTTGTGCCATTTGAAAAAATCAAAAAGCGGCTTCCAATCCACACTTTCATCGCTGTACCAATGCGAACCATTGGGGTATTCGTAGTAAGAAAAATCGTTGTGAAAAGTGCCTAATAGTTTACGCATCTCACGCGCATACTCGACGGAAACAGTGCGGTCGGCATCGCCATGCAAAATATAAATGCCGCTTGCCTTGTAATTGGCAGCCAACGCCATGACATTGCTTGGATTGCTGGCACGTAACAACATTTGTTCGGCTTTATTCTCACTATTTGTCGGAATTTTACCATCGGCAGAACCATAACCCATCAAGGTCGGATAACCCGCACAAGGCGCAACACCCGCCCATTTGCCTGGGTAAGTCGCGCCCAAATACCAAGAGCCATGCCCACCCATGGAGTGACCCGTCAGATATATCTTTTGTGGATTGGGGTTGAACCGTTTTTCAGCAATATCCAATACTTCGAGGGCATCCATGCGCCCCCAATCTTCCCAATTGAAACCCCTTGGACGGCGGTTTGTGGGTGCCACCAAAACGCCCCAATCTTTGAGTTTATAAGCTCTCGCTTGATTAATGGCCTCAACTTCTGCGCCATGAACCGACAAAAATAGGGCAGGAGAGGCCGTCGGCGTTCCGCTTTGTGGCGCAACGCTGTAATATTGAACGCTGCCATCAATCGCACTAACAAATGTATTGCTGTGGTGTTCGGTTTGAGAAACAGCCTTTAAGGTCAGCGTTTTAGTGTCTAAAATTTTATCATTTTGAAGCAAATTCAAAGCACAAGCCACATCACCTTTTTGTGAAACCTTAGACACATTCATTTGAAAACCCACTTTTCGAGTCGTCATTGGGCTGATAATCGGTACTTCTGTTGTGATACTATTGCCTTGAATAGTCGCTTGTAATTTTAGGTTTTTAAGCGGTTTGTCCGTCAAATTCGTCAAAACAATGCCCCCCCAAAGCACTTCAGACGTATTTTCAATCAACACAAAAGGTAATGTCGCATCAAGCGTACTGATAGCAATGGGCTTTTCAGGGAAAATCAATTGCGCTGTAATGCCTTGAAAACGTCCGCCAAAACCGACACGTACATATATTTCATTCAATCCTTTTTTAATTTTAACGGCATGGAACAACCAACCATAGCGGTACATATCGCCGCCAAAAGGCACGCCATTGAAAAACAAACCGCTATGACCCGACACTTGTAAAAGAGCCGTTTTTTCCTCTTTCGACGTATAAGTGAGGTATAAATAGCCATTTGACAAGGACGCATGGCGCAAACGTTTGGCTGTATCGCCTTTTATGCGCTGCCATTTGATGTCTTTGCCTTGCTTATCGGTCATCAAAATGCCACCCTCAGTAGGAATTGTTAATTTGCCTTCTATCAACTGATACGCCAAATGGTCGGTGTAAAGGGCTTCTCTGCCGTATTGGTGGCAAGGTCCCGCGCCCAAGCCTTCTGTAAATGGGTGCACCGTTTGGGCTGTGCAAATATGAGCGGCTAAGAAAAATAGCCCTGCCCAGAAATAGTTTGATTTTGACATGTGTTTGATTTTTTATTGAAATTGTAACTAATTGGTTTGACACAGATTACACGAATTATATGTCTCTGAATTTGGTTCAAATTACCGATTAATATGTCGTCACTACGTGACAAAAGGAGATAGCCTGTTATTGTTTGTTATAAATATGTAGTCGCTAACGCGACATTTCAATCATCAACTAAGGATAGAATGTCGTGTTAGTGACTACAGGTTTACAACAACAAACAAACGCCATTTCAATCATCAATTTAGAACAGAATGTCGCGTTAGCGACTGCATATTTATAACACCGAACAAGTCGTTTATTTCCATAGTCACGTAGTGACATAACAACTTGAAATCTTGAATTTTTACTCAAAATACTGAGGGGGTATTCTTACCGCACAACCAACCAAACATACCCTTCCGCAGGAATCGAAACCTCCAAATCAACCGAATAATCTCGATTTAATGTATAAGTTTTTGCTTGACTGTCTTGAACACTAATCGTCGCTTTATCGCTCAAACCTGTATAATAAAGCGGCAATTTTATTTTTCTTAAAATATTGTTATTCAATGGATTATACAACAAAACAAAACCTTTATCCGTCAAATTTGGGTTGACGTGCATGATGCCATCCCAATCACGTCCGTCGGGTCTGCGTAGGTGAATGATGTCAGAATTGAGGATGTTGCGGTATTTTTTATACCAATCAATCGTCTCTTTCACAACCGCTTTTGTGGCTTCGGTATCGTACAAACGAGGTCCTCGATAACAGGCTTGAACGCCCGCACCATAGTATTGCACCATCAATTGCTTATAATCTTCGAGGTGTTCGCTGAGGGGTTCCAAAACAGCGTCCGCCGTGCCGCCTTGATACTTGGTCAAAGGCACAAAACCCCAGCCCATCGAAGGCGTTTTATCCCAAGTACCATCATAAATGTTTTGCCGATTGAGGATTTTTTGCTGCGCCCGTGACAGCGAAAAATTGACTTCTCGATATCCCAAACCCGTTTTATGCGAACCATCTAAAAAATACCAATCGGGCGCATTGATGTACACGCCTTTGGCATTGAGGTTTTGATAAAATTCTTTTTGCATCTGCATTTGCACCCATTGTGAGTCATCCAAACCTTTATGACCTGGGTGTTTTGTCGAAGCGCAAACGTCGCCAGGGTAGGGACCATCGTGTTCAAGCAAGTCAAAACCCGTTTCGGTGATGAATTTATTGAGTTTTTTCAAGTATGCGATACCCCATTTACTTGCCAAACAAGGGGCGTTGCCAAAAAATGCGCCTTTGTCGGGTAGCCCTGTTATGGGGTCAATGACATCGGTTTCGTCGTCAATCCGCCGACTGCTGAACAGCGAATAACCGCCCAATTTGATGCCTTTACTGTGGGCATAATCCGTCAAAGCCTTAAATTTTTGGATGTTTGCGTCCGAATCATCCTCCATATTTAAGCCACTGCCGAAGCTCAAAATCACCATTTCGTAACCCGTTTCAGCACATTGGTCAATCACACTTTTCACTTTCACAGGGTCGGTGCTGACTAAGTGCATAAAAATCGGGTTTTGGCTCGTCCACGGAAACAGCGTTTGATACATTTTCCGACGTGCCAAACCATTTCGTTCACGGTCATAAGAGTCCAAAAGCAGTTCGTAAGAACGGATAGATTTATAGGTTTCATTAGGTTTCAAATCAATACCCACGCCCAAAGTCGGATACACTTCAACCACGCAAGGCGTTTCATAATTGTAATTCACTTGCGAGGTATAAGTGCTGTCAATTGACCAATGCGTCGCTTGATCTGACAGTTCATAACGCATCGCATTATTGTAAGCAAAATTGTTTTCGATGTATATTTTTTGCGGCTTTTTCATCTTTTCTGGTTTACCTACAACGGCGGATTCTTCTTCGGGCATTGCCATGATTTCATGGGTTACTTGATTGATTTTCAAGGTATTAGCATTTTTATTTTCAATACTCAACCATTTGCTTAAAACAGGTAAACCGTCGAATATTTCATAATGTACCGCTACTTCAATGCCTTTTAAATCCGCATTTTTAGATCTAAAAAACAGTATCAACTGCTTACCCTTTGGCAGTTTTTTATTCAATGCCCATGTTTGGCAATTCCATGTAAAATGCGGTTGCACGTCCGTTATTTCATGCCTAATGTATTGAAAATCAGCATCATGACTCGTAAAACCAGTTATCCAAGTTTCCAACAAATAGGCGTGTTCTTTTTGACCATACAAGCCACCGATGTTGTAGGTTTTACCATTCAAAACAATCCGTGCTTCGGGTCGGACGGAGCGTATAAATTGCTCATTGCTCACCAAGTTTTTAAAACTCGTCGTGGCGGCATTGGGTGACATTTGAATACGCCGCGCAATCAAGCCATTGTTGAGTTCAATAGCTTTGCCGTTGTCCAGCGTTTTTATATCGCTGCGTTGCGTCATGGACGTTATGAGCCAGTCCTTATTTGGGCTTTGAGCGAAGGTTTTTATGGTAAAAACCAAGTAAAAGAGGATAAAAAGTAGATTTTTCATAGAAATACTGAGGGGTACTATTTCCCCATTTTTAAAATGACATGTTTTATATTTTTTCGATTCAACGTATAAGTGATATGCACCAATCCATCAGCAGATTGGATAATGGCGGGATAACTAAATTCACCCGTTTTTTCATCTTCTAAAGTGTAAACATCTGTCCAAGTGATACCATTTTTGGATACCGCAATAACCAATTTATTTCGCCCATTTGACCACTCTTTCCCGCGTTTCAAAGGGTTGTAAACGAGCGCTTGTAAGCCATTTTTAAGCGTCACGCCATCTATACCAGAATTAGGGTTTGCCAGCGTTGTGACGGTCGGCTGCCCCCACGTTTTGCCATTGTCAAAAGACCAATTTTGGACAACGACATTTTGACGGCTTCTACTCAATAATTGCAATTTTGTCTTAGAATACCGTAAAATAGTAGGCTGAATTAAGCCAAATGTGTCGTTTTCAATCGCTGTCGTTTGCCAATTTTGACCGTTTTTATCGCATTTTTCAAGGTGGATATGCCATATTTTTGCATCAACACTTTCGGTACTCGTTGGATGCAAAATGTCACCATTCGCTAACTGAATCGGCTTGTTTTTAATCGCACCAAGCATATTTTCAGGCAGTTTTTCGGGTTTTGACCATGTTTTGCCGTCGTTTGTTGAGTGTATCATCATGCCCCACCATTCACGAGGATTTTTGCCTACTTTGTAAAAAAGAAAGAGTTTTCCTTCTTTGGTTTTGAACAAAACAGGATTCCAACATGGATAACGCAGCGTATCATTGACGATACCATCGGCTATACTGAGGGGGTCGCTCCAATGTCCATTTTCATAAAAAGCTATCCAAATCGTCACATCAGGATTGGATTCTCGTGTGCCGCCAAACCATGATGCCATCATTTTGCCATTCGACAATTCAACGATTGTTGAAGCATGACATTCTGCAAAAGGTGGTTTTTGCATGATGTTCTCCCTTTTGACTAAAGACGCTTTTTGAGCCAAACCGATTTTTAACAAAGCGGTTAGACACATAAGTAAATAGATTTTTTTCTTCATCTTGTTTTTTGTTTTAACACATAGCCATATAGGACACATAGCTTTTTAGTTCCTTCAGGATGACAAAAGAAAAAACTATGTGTCCTATGTGGCTATGTGTTTATTTTATTCAATTTCAAATATATATTTGCCTGAAACCAAAGGCAATTGATACGCATTATCTTTGTTGATAGGCAGAGTCAGTTGATTTTTTGTCAGTCTTTGACCTGTTTTTAAGTTAAGCCGCAAAGTCGCTGTGGCGTTAGGCGGAACAGTAACTTGATATATAATTTTGCTTTGTTCTTTTTTCCAAGCAGATTCAATTTTGCCTGTTGGTGCATTAAATGTCGCTTCAAATTGATTCAGCCCTTCTACAAAATGGGGCTCAAGTAAAATGTTTTTGAAACCCACATTTTCGGGGTCGGGTTTAATGCCGCCCAAGCCTTTGTAAAACCATGCACCAATCTCACCGAACATAATGTGATTCATGGAAATGTCGGATTTGGCATCAATAGGCCAGTTTTCATACAGCGTTGTTGCGCCATTCACAATCCACCAACCCCACGACGGATAGGTTTCGTGGGCAGCCAATTTGTAAGCTAAATCGGCATAACCGTTCTCACTCAAAGCATTCAAAATGGCTTTAGTACCGAGCAAACCAACGTCTAAATGATTGCCATCTGCTGCGACTCTTTTCGCCAAATTTGCGGCAACAGTACTTTTAAATTCATTTGGAACAAGCCCCCAATACAAGGCAACGCTCAACTCTGTTTGAAAACCAGAGCCATAAATACCCTTCGTTTTGTCGAGGTATTTGGCATTAAAAGCCGTTTTGATTTTGTCTGCTAATTTAGAATATTGCTCAAAATCAGCGGTTTTGCCTAATAATTTAGCCGTTTTTGCTAAGATTTGGACATCCGTGAAGTAATAAGCCGTTGAAGTCAACTCGACAGGCGACTTTGATTTGACAGGCACCCAATCGCCTAAACCCCAATTCGTCAAACCATTGGGCGCAATGGACGTGATGTGGTCAACATACCGTTTTATGTTGTCATAACAATCGATTAAAGGCTTTTTATCGCCATAAAACTGATATAGTTGCCATGGAATTATCGCAATTGTACTCGTCCAATCGGGTCCATTTCCCCACTCATAACCCCAACCGCTTGACGGAATGATGGATGGCAAAACGCCGTTGGCTTGCTGCTCGTCGCGGTGGTCGGCGAGCCATTTTTCATAAATGGTAAAGCCATCAAAATTGTACAAACCTGTTTCAATGGCGATTTGTGCATCGCCTGTCCAACCATTTTTTTCACGCTGCGGACAATCGGTTGGATAGCCAAAAAGATTGGACAGATAGGCATTATTCGTTGCTACCCAAATTTTATTAATAGTCGGATTTGACGATTGAATATGACCCACCGGCGGCACATCGCTGTGCATAAAATAGCCCGTTAAACTCTCCTTTTTGAGGTCAATCGCTTGGTCGCTTGTCACTTCTACGTATTGAAAACCTTTGTAATTGAATTTAGGCATAAACGTCTCTTCGCCTTTGCCACTTAAAATAAAAATATCGGTTTGAAAAGGGTCAGAATCATCTTGTGGGCGATAATGCACGTCAATATTGGACAAGTCAACATGCCCGTTGTCGTACAATCTTTCGCCATGTTTGAGTTTTATAACAGTTCCCGCCGCACCTTGAACAGTGACTTTACTAACCCCTGCGATGTTTCTACCTAAGTCAAAAACGGCATTTTTATCATTGAATATTTTTATGTTTTTTGTTGGAATCGCTTCAACATTACGAATAGGATGCATCGTTTGAGCGACAATGTTTTGAGACGGTGCAGAGCGAAAAACGACGTTTTTCCAAGTAGAATCAACGAAATTGTCCGTATTCCAACCCATTTGTTCCAAACGTGCATCATAATGTTCTGCTGTATAAATACTGTTAAAAATGACGGGACTGGGTGCAGTTTTCCAATCTTTACCTGATGAAATGACCCCCTCAGTACCATCGGCATATTTCACTCGAATATCCATGCAAAACGTCGGACGACCCCGCCACGGTGCTTTATCAAAATACCAAACGGCTGTTGATTGATGATTGTACCAACCATTGCCCAACAAAACACCGACTGCGTTTTTACCCTCTTGAAGCTGTTGCGTGATGTCGTGTGTCACGTACAAAGTCCGCCTGTCAAAGCGCGTGTACATGGGGTCAAGGCGGTGATTGCTTATTTTTTGACCATTGATGGACAATTCATACAGACCCGCCACCGCAATATATGCCCTTGCCGAAACCACTTTTTTAGAAACAGAAAAGGTTTTTCTGAAATACGGAGCGACTTTATTTTGCACGTCTCGGGAGTCACTAATCCATGCACCTTGCCAATTTTTGGATTGCATCATACCCGTTTCAAAAGTCGAAATGGGTGCTTTTGTGCCTATTTTGCCGTTTTTATCCCACGTCAAAACCTTCCAAAAATACTTGGTAAACGGCTTTAAGGCTTTTCCTTTATACGTCACCAACTGCACATCAGCAATGATTTTAGCCGTCTGCCACATATTTCCCAAACCCTTTGAAACTTGCACCGAATCCGTACCAACGATGATTTGATATGCCGTTTGTTTCGCACCTACTGAGGGGTCATCCAATCGCCACGTCAATCGAGGTTTGGTCGCATCAATACCAATCGGGTTGGTCAAATGCTCACATTTTAGGTCTTTTGTCTCTGCAAAAGCCGTAAAAGAATATAGAAATAAGGCTATTAATAGCAAAATTGTTGGCTTCATTGAATTTTATTTAAAAGACAATTAGTTGTTTATTTTTTCAAGAATTAAAGGAATCTTTTCTGCCTTTCTTGTCCAATTTAAAAACAATCACACAATCGTTTTTATCAGGCATTTTAGTGGTTAAATTAAATCATTATTCTTCAATTACACCCTTTAGTTTTCGTTTACTACCAAAAGCATCAATATCTTTCTCTTTAGAAAGTAAAAATTTAAGAAACGATTTATTCTGAAAACGACAGGTTTGCATGATACCCACAAGTTTAAGATAATGCGGAAACTGATTACCTCCAAATGAACCAGATATTTTTCTTTGGACACAAATATGCCTTAGACCATTTTCAGCTGCGTTATTATGCCAATTTATTCCATCATTATTTATAAATACAAAAAGACTGTCCCTATAGCGTTCAAACCGCTTTTGATATAAAATACAAGATTCTGATTTATATGTCTTATCATCAATTACTAACTTGTAAAACTCATCTACTTGTTTTTGAAACTTTGCTAAATATTTCTTTTCTAATCCATAAAGATTACTTGCATTTATTATGGGTACAATAAGATTTCGAACTTTATAAACAAACTCCTCATATTCTTTGTCAAAAGGATTTTTCCACAAATCATTATTTAAATCTCGAATAAGATGAACCCAGCATTTTTGTTGAGTGCATTCGATTGAATCATAACCTGCATAAAAATCTGTTATTAAAATCCCTTTATAGCCCATAAGAAAATCTTTGGCTGTTATAGCATCACGGTTTTTAGAAAACCTAAAAGTGACATATTTATCAGTAGTAAAAACCCAAACATATTGATTCTCTCCTAAAATACTTACAGTTGTTTCATCTGCATGAATAAAAGGGCTTTTTAAAATATTTTGAATTATCAAATTTTCCGTTTCTTCATAGTATTCGCTAAAATCTTTAACAAATTCAACTCCCGTTGATGAACTAATTTTATCGTTAATTAATCCATCAAGGCTTTTTATTATTTTCGCAAATGGCAGTTGTATTTCAATTCTTTGAAATACAAACCAAGATTTAAAATTATGACCATATAATTGTCTGCCCAATTGCCTAAAAGATAAAGAAGCATATGAATTATTACAAATAGGGCAATACCCATGTATGCCCAAATATTCAATAATAATTTTATTAACACCATTTTTGCGAAACATCAAATCTATAATTACTTTTTTGGATACAATCTTTGACTTATTTAATTCTCGTTCTGTATGTTTAAAACAATATTTATCCGCTTCTAAATAAATAGATTTATTAGGTCTATTTATTTTTTGTGGAAGCCATTTTATACCTTTTTTATTTTGGATTATAATAATCTTGTTCTCATACAAATCTAATTTTATTTTATTCCTATTATATTCAGAATGTGCTGATTCCAAAATAAGTTCAAACTGATTATGTACTTTACTGCTCTTTTCTGTTGCTATTTTCTTGGGATTTTGAATAAAATCTACATCATTGGAAATAGCAACATCTGTTTGTATTCGCGTTAATTCATCAGTCAATATTTTCAAAGCCAAACAATCTTCTTGATTGTATATTTCTAAATCTTCTTTTCGTTTTTCCAGTCCTTCTTCCCATTCATTGCGCCATATAATCGACTGCAAGCCTGAAGCTTTTTCATTTGTCCATGTCATTCCCAATGACTTTGCTAAGTCTTTCAAGCCATTTGAGTAAGTTGGAAAATAAATTTTACCGAAAATGAATGAATTGGTATTTATGAATCGTTTTTTAATACTTTCCATATCTGTTTGATGCCTTTTTGCTAATTTTTCAAAAGCAGAAGGCTCAAAAGTGCCATAATGATAAATAGGACTTTCGGAATAAGCATTTATTATTTCAATTGTGTGTTGCCAAGCATTCTTTTCGTCTTGCAGATTATCTGCCCAAAATGAATGATTGATTTGATTACCGTTATCTGAAATCAAAATACCAAAAAGATAGAAAAATCCTTCATCAGGTAAACCTTCAATATCCAAAAATAGCTCAACAGGTTTTCTATCAAGTGCAGGAAGCCGTTGAATGTACGTTTTCATTGTGCGAATTGCAAGTGCTTGTAATTCAGGTTTATACAAAACAGGTGGATTCTTAACCTTCTTGTTTCTTCTTCTGGGTTTGTATATAAAAGACAATTGCTTGATTGTAAAAATGCCCTTCTTCTCCAATTTATTAATTTGCTTTGGCGTAATACGGGCAAGTAGGCTCAAATTATCTTCTTTTTGAGCTTGTATTTTGCAATGGTTTTCAAAAGGGCATTCTTGACAATGCCTGTTCAAAATCAGTTTAGGAGGTGTTTGCTCAAAATCTTGAATTTCAGAAATTATTGTTGTTAATGCCTTTTTCAGTTTAGTTAATTCTACACGATGTTTATTCCCCCTTTTGTCAATAATCAAGCCTTTATCTGGAAACTTATTTTGGATTTTTTCAAGTAAAAACCCCAAATAAGCCAATTCTAAACGTTTTTCTATCGCTATTTGGTTCGTACCTAAAAATACAACAGGTTCATAAAAAAACTTACCAAATGAAGATTTTCCTTCATTTTTAATAAGTAGTTTACTCTCAAAATGGAATTCATTGAGGTTTATATTACAATCCTTGATAACCTCAAATCCTTTTTTGAGAATACCTTCTTTGTAATCTTCTATATTCGTTAGTTTATTATAATAGGTTTCAAAAGCTTGTTTTTGGAATTTTAGCAATAAAATGTCATATTCAGTCATATCAACTGATCCAACTGAATTAAGCATCAAAAATGCTTTTTGAGGACATAGTGAATAAGCAACAATATGCTTTGATTGAATAGATTGCATAGCCCCAAATTGAAAATTTTATTCTATTCCGTAAGCATTAGCCCACGGAATAGAATAAAGAAATATGATTCAAATTTTGTTATTCAGATTCTTATGAATGACAAAAGTGACAAAAGCACACCATAATATTTGTAGAAAACCAATGAATATTCTATTGTTTCTTCCCGCAGTATCATCAATTCAAAAACAATTCATCTACGAAAAACCATGCTTTATCCCCTTTGCCAGGATGCCACAGCGGTAATTTCTGAATAGATTTACCAACCACTTTTAAAACTTGCACTTGTTTTGGGCTAAAAGAACATTCAAAACCTTTACTATAAGGTGCTTCTATTTTAGTCGGTTGTGTCGGATTCAGCGTTTTTAGCAGCGTCAAATGAGCCGCATCATTGCCGCCCCAAACCTCCAATTGTTGTGCAGGCATAATATAACTGCTAATGCTTATCAAGCTGCTGAAAGTGACTTTTGAGACCGTAATCGGCGTATTAAAATAAAGAAATCCTTCAAAAAACGTCTCTTTGAAACCGAGCCATTTGCCACCTTTAAAATCCAAACCACCCATTTTACCATCAAAAAGCGCATTGCCTTTGCCTGAATATTGCGGATTAGGGGCTTGCACCAAGCGCACAGAATCGGGAATAAAACCCGCTTTAAAAAACTGTTGCGTGAGCATATCACTGCTAATCCAAGTCGGCAAATAGGCTTTTGCCTTCAAAACCGTCGTTTTATCAATCAAAATGTTGTTTTCATAAATTGGCGATGTTACGCTGTCGGGCGCAGTACCGTCCAAAGTATAGCGAATGACCGCTCCTTTGACATAGTGTTTGAGTTCAATTTTAGTGTCGTTTTGAAATACATGAATGTCATCATCTGTCAAAATCGGTGCACTCAATTTGGCGACGACCGTATCACCATTGTAGCCGCTTTCGACATAGGTTTGTGGCAATGTTTTTTTCAACGCCGCCAGTTCATTTTCAGAGATAGACGTGTTCCAAATGTGTAAAGTGGATAGATTGGGGAAGTTTTTCAGCACGTCTAAATTTGTCGTTTTCACACCTGTTCCCGACAAAGAGAGTTGGCGCAATTCTTTCAAATTTTTCAATTCGCCCAAAGTTGCGCCTGTGATGTTTGTAAAAGACAAATTGAGTTTTCTAAGATTTGTAAAGCTGCCAATTGTCTTCAAATCCTCATCTTTGACAGGCATTTTATTCAAACTTAAATGAACCAATTGTTCTTTAAGGGCTTGTAAATCAGTTAATTGTGCGCTTTCAAAAAACGATGCACCGAAAAATTCAACACCGACAGCAGGTGAATTAAGTGCCAACGGATAGACAATGCGGTAGTTGTTATTGAGCTTTTTAATCGTGGATTCATCCGCCGCTTTGAAGGTATAATTTCCCCTTTCTGACGGTTTCAAAAGGTTGGTTGCCAATATGCGTAAAGTGTCCGTTTCAGCTAATTCACTCACTTTTTTAGTGAAATTTGAACCGCCTTTTATCCAATGATACAAAATAGATTTTTCTTCATCCGTCAACTGCGGTTTTCCGATAGGCGACATGTGTTTTTTATCATCCAAAGGCAGGTGAATACGTTGCATCATTAAGCCCAAATCGGCTGCCGTTACATCCCATAATTTGCCATTTTTGCCTCCTTTTTCAAGCAATTCAGGCGTTTCCATCACCAAATTGCCTTTCGCTTTTTTGTTGTTGTGGCAACCCATACACTTCTTTTCTAAAATAGGTTTCACCAAATCGGTGAACACTACAGCGTCTTCAAGGGGCACCGCATTTTCGCCTTTTTTAGGGTACAAAGGGGCTGTCAAAAAGCCTTCGCCATGCGTGATATTTGCGCCTTGATGCCCCGCCATCGTAATCGATAACAGACTAACCGCACTCGCCGCCAACGACAAACGCCTTGTAGAACGCAGCGTATTTCTAAACGCATACCACAAAATCGAAACCACCGACACAGCCACGCCTGTCCACTTATGCCAAGTAATCGCATCGGCATTATAGCCTTCTTCTTGCGATAAAAACAAGCCCATCAAAGCCGCCAACGCCGCCGTAAAAGCAGCAGATAACAAGAGCCAGTCACCAATTTCGTTATTGGGTATTGGATATTGGGTATTCGTTTTGTCCTTATTTTTATAGGCAAACTGTTCCCAAACAATAGCCATAACCAATAAAACAATCGGAAAATGCAGCAACAAAGGGTGCATTCTGCCGACGACTTGCAGCCAAGTGGGTATTGCCAATGTTTTGCCAAAAAGGACGAGGAAAATGAGTAGGCAGTTGAAGGCGAAGGTGATGTTGTAGGCTATATTTTTCGTTTTATTCATTTTTCAATACACTTTTATCTCGTCAATAAATATCCAACTCTTTCCACCTTTCCCTGCGTGCCAATCGGGAATCCGCTTTACCAAATAGAGTTGCACTTTAATTTTATCCGTTTTTATGCCTTTTTTTACCTCAATTACTGAGGGGGTGCAAAAACTGCCTTTTACGTTTTCATCTTGATTAAATACTTGATTGCCAATAAGTTGAAACGATTGTGTTTTATCATTGAACGAAAATGCTTCTATACGTTCAGGTAAAAAAATCCAACTGCCGTAGTCTTGCAAGAGATTCAACAACACCTTTTTAACCCTTTGTTTTTTTGTTAAATTTAAAACAATTTCCACCGTATCTATCTGAAAACCCAACCATGTTTTGCTTGAAAGTGCCGCAATACCACCTTGATTGTCTATCAAAGTTGTTGTACCGGAAGAGGTGTATTTAGGGTTTGGCGGCGTACATTCAATGGATTTTATAGGCAAACCATCTTTAATAAAAGTCGCTTGAACGACATCTGACGGTTGGTATATTTTGCTAAAAACTTTTGCTTTTACGGTGGTAAAATTCTTTGTGATACTGAGGAGAGACCTATAAATCGGGTCGTTTTCCGTCGGGTCTTGATTGTTTGTTGTGTAATGAATTTGGGTATTGGGTTCTGCAAAAAACAGCTCGATTTTAGCCTCTTTTGTGAAAAATACTGAGGGGTATGACATCAACGGTGGGGCTAATGAAAAGGTCTCTTGCGCGTGTAGCGCAGGCATACTTAACATAATATGTATTAAACAAACCGAGCTACGAACTACACGGATTTTACGAATTTTACTAATCAAGACGTAAACCCATACGTCGTAATTAGTAAAATTCGTAAAATCCGTGTAATTCGTAGCTCGGGCAATCCCTATTTCCACTTTTTGTTTTCTATTTTTCATTTAAACAACAGGTTCTAATTTTATCGGATATGTTTTCCCTGAATTCCACTGTGCCACGTACAAGTTTTCCTCATCGTCAATGCAGACATCGTGTGGATATTGAAATGCCTTAATGGTTTGGTACATTTCATCGGGCGAAGTGCCGTTATACTGAGGGGTACTGCCTGCCAAATTCGACACCACTCTATTGTTTTTATCCAATATCGTCACAAAGCCCGATTGCGCTCCCAAACGACTATTCGATTGTAAAACAGCGGCATACAAATAATCACCTTTTATAACAGGACGGCACACCCATGCCCCTTTTAAGTCAATCGTTTCCAAATATTTACCCTCAAAATCGTAGCGTTTAAAGGCATTTTGTTGACGAGACGTGACGATTAAACATGGATTTGCCTTGTCTCGGGTGTCAATACAAACACCGTGTGCATTGTTCAAATGCGCTGCTGTATCGCCTTTGCCGCCAAAATGACGGATGTATTCGCCTTTGTGGTTGTACTGAATGACGTAATCTTTGCCATACCCATCAGCGACATAAATATCGCCATTGGGTGCAATCGCTGTTTCGGTCGGTACATATTCTTCTTCTTTTTGATACATACCCGTTTCTTTTGGATAATCCAAAGTCATCAAAACCCGCCCATCAATCGTCGTTTTTATGACTTGATGACGGGTATTGTCACAGATAAACAACACATCGTCACCATTCTCATTGAACAATGTCAAGCCATGTGCGCCTGGGTATTCACTGCCCCAACTGTCCAATATTTTACCATTTTTATCATAGATCAAGACATTATTGCGTGTTTCATCGGTTAAAAGCAGAATTCTGCCTTTTTTATCCTGTATCATTTCATGGCAATTGTTGACAGGATAACGCGCCACATCTGCTTGACTCCAACGGGTATTTATTTTATAGCGTTTGTTGTTATGCCCTAAAATGACCTCGTTTTTGGCGAGATACTGAGGGGTCAGCATTGCGCCGAGCAAGCCGAGAGAGGTGTTTTTTATGAAGTCTTTTCTTTGCATGATGCTTGGTTTTGTTTTAACTAATTTTCAAGTTTTGCCTTTAAATCAATCAATTTTATTTTATCATGAATTTTGGAAACTGCACCAGAAGCACTTTCCAAATTTTTATCAACACTTAACCAGTAAGTACCACAGTTTGATATGTAGTAATCCTTCGTCGTTGAATCACCTGAATTTTTATCAAAAGCAATAACATAATATCCTCCAACATTAAAAACAGAAAGATAGGGTCGGCACTCTGCGCCATTATCTCCCCAAACGATTATTGTTTGTCTTGTTTCTTTCCCTTTGTAGATAGTAATGATTTCTGCCTCCATTGCTTGGGGGACTAATTTACCATAAACATCTTTAAAATTAAATGACAAGTATCTCGTCACTTTAATCAAGGCTACCAATTCTGTTTTGGGTGCAACAGTTAAAAATTCACCTTGATAGTCACAATCACAAGCGAAAGCATTCTGATTATATATCAGAATCAAAAAGGTAAAAAGTGTTTTTAAAAATCTCATTATAATTTTTTTTTTAAAATTTTCAAGCAACAATACCCTTAACATCCGTCAACCGATACCGATACTGAGGGGTCAGCAATGCGCCGAGCAAGCCGAGGGAGGTGTTTTTTATGAAGTCATTTCTTTGCATGATGAAGCCATTTATTTTTTATAAACTGCTGTATTCTAACCTTTTACAATTCCGAAGGAATTAAATACGAATAACCCCCGATGCAATCGGTGGGAAACGTACGAGCCGCAACCCCACAATTCCGAAGGAATTGAATACGAAATACGATGGTTAATCCAAGTATTTTTCATCAAACTCAATCCCATGTTCTTGCAACAATTCTATCAATTCTTCCCGATAAGTCTTTGTTTTATGGTGTTCTTCTTGGTTTTTTACATATTCAATCAAATTGTCTTTCTCTTTGATTGAATATGTAAATGCCCCATATCCCTCTTGCCAACCACTAAAATATGGAAACAGATTGGTCTTTTTAATATGCCCCGAACTTGCCAATTTAAGGTCTTTTATCAAAGACGCTGAGGCGACAGACGGATGCACATGTGTTACGATATGTATATGGTCTTCGACACCATTCATACGGTACAAATGACATTTTTTATTCTTCAAAACGCCCCACATGTATTTAAACAATTCGGTTCGATTCTCTTTTGTTGTTAGTGTTCGTTCTCTTTTTTTCGTACTGAATACGATTTGATACAAAATTTGTGTGTAAGTGCTCATAAAGTATTTGTTTACTTAGTTTTAAATATAGGTTTTAATATTTTAGTGTTGTGTTTAACCCTATTTGCCGGGTTATTCGTGTTCAATTCCTACGGAATTGTAGGGGTTGTGGCTTCGTGCGTTCCCACCGATTTCATCGGGGGTTATTCGTATTTAATTCCTTCGGAATTGGAGGATTTGGGCTTGTACATTTTAGAAAAATATGGAGCCTACTAAATAAAAAAGAGCGAATAAAGTGCAAAAACCTACTATTGCATTGAGTACACCATTGCCAAATTGAGAACCCGCATCTTCGGGATCACCCAATAAATCTTCTTTTTTTAAAGATTTTTTAAAGAATTTCAAAAGATAATACCGTGTATTTACACCTAAAAACCTGATGATAAACCCACCCAAAATACTTTCAGCTAAAAATTCCATATTCTGTATTTTTACTTTTTTAAGCCACAATCCCCTTCACCACCTTACCCGCCACATCCGTCAACCGATACCTTCTACCCAAGTGTTTATACGTCAATTTTTCATGGTCAAGCCCCATCAAATGCAAGGCAGTGGCGTGAAAATCATTGACATGAACAGGGTTTTCGGTGATATTATAGCCAAATTCGTCCGTTTCGCCATAAACGCCAGGTTTGACACCACCGCCTGCCATCCATATAGAGAAACAACGTGGGTGGTGGTCTCTGCCATAACTTTCCTTGGTCAAAGGCCCTTGACAGTAGTTGGTGCGCCCAAATTCGCCGCCCCAAATCACGAGGGTTTCGTCCAATAAGCCGCGCTGTTTGAGGTCGGTAATCAAGGCGGCAGAGGCTTGGTCGGTGTCCATACATTGCCCTCGGATTTCGCCAGGGAGGTTGCCGTGTCCGTCCCAACCTTGATGATAGAGTTGCACAAAACGCACCCCATTTTCGGACAGTTTGCGAGCCAACAAACAATTCGCTGCATAAGTCCCTGGCACAAGGCAATCGGGACCATACATTTTTATAATATCTTTCGGTTCATTGCGTATATCGGTGACTTCTGGGACAGCCGTTTGCATCCGAAATGCCATTTCGTATTGCTGAATTTTGGCATTTATTTCAGGGTCGCCAAATGTGTTGTAGCTTTCTTGGTTGAGGCTCGCTACCCTATCGAGCATTTTGCGGCGGTCTTCTTTGTCAATCGCATCGGGATTGTTGAGGTACAAAACAGGGTTGTCGCCACTGCTGAACTGAACGCCTTGATGCCCGGAATCCAAAAACCCATTTGTCCACAGTTTGGAATAAACACCTTGCCCATTGCCTTTTCCTTTCGATAACAACACGCAAAACGCAGGTAAATTTTTGTTTTCACTACCTAATCCATAACTCAACCATGAACCAAAACTCGGACGATTGCCGACTTGTGCGCCTGTTTGGAAAAAAGTCAAAGCGGGGTCGTGGTTAATCGCTTCTGTATGAATCGTTTTTATCACACATAAATCATTGACAACCTTGGAAGTATAAGGCAATAACTCACTCAACCATGTACCATGTTCGCCATATTGATTGAATTTAAAAACTGAACCCGCCAAAGGAAATTTTGCTTGATTAGCCGTCATACCCGTCAATCGTTGCCCATTTCTGATGGATTCGGGCATTTCTTGTCCGTGCATTTCGTTCAATTTGGGTTTGTAATCAAACAAATCCAATTGCGAAGGCGCACCGTTTTGGAACAGATAAATCACTCGTTTTGCCTTCGGTGCAAAATGCGGCAACCCTGCCATAATTGCATCTTCTTTGCTGCCAAATAAATCGGGTATCAGCAACGAACCGAGTGCTGCGCTGCCGATGCCAATGCCGAGACTTGATAGAAATTTACGGCGGTTGACGTTGAGACCGTGTTCAAATATTTCCTTTTCCATGTGTTGAATTTTTTGTTCAACACATAGTCACATAGGACACATAGCTTTTTTTCTGTTTTTATAAAACTATGTGTCCTAAGTGACTATGTGTTAACATTATGTTTTAGTAATCGCTTCATCCATATTATAAATCGTACTCACTACCTTCATCAAGGCGGCGGACATATCTGCATCCACTTGTTTATTCAAAGGAGATGCACCTATTTTCAGCGTTTTTTCTGCGTCCAATTTTTTATTTTTAAACAAGGCTAATTGCTCGTTGTAGTATTCTGTCAAGATGCTTTGCTCTTTTTGAGAGGCTTTTCGACAAATAATGGTGCGAAAAGCTTTGTTTATTTTGTCTTCAATGCCTGTTTGTTCTGTCAAAAGTTGCTGTGCAAAGGTGCGGGAAGCCTCTAATACTGAGGGGTCATTGAGCATGATGAGGGCTTGCAAAGGCGTGCTTGTGCGCGAGCGTTTGACTTCACATTGGTCGCGGTTGCTGGCATCAAAAATAATCATCGAAGGCGGCGGAACGGTCAATTTGATGAATGTGTACATGCCCCGACGGTACAAATCGTTGCCTTCGCCAAGTTCATATTTGGCTAAAACGCCCCTGCCCGAGGTCGCTCGTTCCCACAAACCCTTTGGTTGATAAGGTTTTACGCTCGGTCCACCAATGTCTTTAACCAATAAACCACTGCTGCCCAAAACGATGTCTCTGACAAATTCTGCTTTCACACGCATCCTTGAATACCTCGACAAATAAACGTTTTCGGGGTCAATCGCCAAGTGTTTATCGGTCACTTTTCCAGATTGACGATAGGTGGCAGAGGTTAAAATTTGTTTGACAAGGCGTTTTATATCCCAATTATGCTCCATAAAATCAACCGCCAACCAATCCAATAATTCGGGGTGTGTCGGCAAATTGCCTTGCATACCAAAATCGCCTGTTGATTTGACCAAACCAACGCCAAAAAACTCTTGCCACATCTGATTCACAAAGACCCGAGCCGTCAAAGGATTGTTTTTATCAACCGTCCAAGCGGCTAAACCTAAGCGATTTCGGGGTAATTTAGTCGTATCAAAAGGCATAACAGCCGACAAAGCTGACGCGCGTACGGAGTCGCCGCGTTGGTCATACGCCCCACGATTGAGGATATATGTTATACGTGGCGTGTCTCGTTTGCCGTTCAATTCGCCCATGACGGAGACTGTCAAACTGCCTGTATCTTGTTTATTGATAAAGCTCATAATGCCCTTTATTTCCTTATCGGTCAATGTCAATTTGGGGTTTTTAGCGGGTCGCGATTGGCTCACGTCGCCTTCAAAACCGCTTTCTTTGCTGTTGTTGAAAAAGGCAAATAATTGATAATATTCTTTCTGTGAAATCGGGTCGTATTTATGGTCGTGACATTGCGCACATTCAGCCGTTAAACCTAAAATACCTTTTGAAAATGTCTTTGTTTTATCCAAAGTATATTCAATTCGGTATTCTTCGGGTATGATGCCGCCCTCTTCGGTGTATTTGTGATTGCGTAAAAAAGCGGTCGCTAAAATGTGTTCTTTATTAGAATCGGGCAACATATCACCCGCCAATTGCCATGTAATAAATTTATCATAAGGCGTATTTTCATTGAAGACATGAATGACCCAATCACGCCACGCCCATTGAGTGCGGATATTATCGTCTTGATAGCCATAACTGTCCGCATATCGTGCCAAATCGAGCCAATGGACTGCCATTTTCTCGCCATACTGAGGGGTCGCCAACAATTTATCAAGTGCCTTTTCGTAAGCATCTGGACTGTTATCTGCTTGAAATGCGTCAATTAATGCAAGCGGTGGCAACAAACCCGTAATGTCTAAGGCAGCTCTTTTGAGCAAAAAGGCTTTGTCCGCTTCTTCATTTGGTGACAAACCATGTTCCGTCATTTTGGCTTGGGTGAAATAATCAATTTCATTTTTGACCCAATTTTTATCTTTTACTTTTGGCAAAGGGGCTTTTTCAGGCTTCACGAAAGCCCAATGTTTTTCATATTGTGCGCCTTGTTTTATCCACTTTTCAAGGATGCGTATCTCTGTTTCACTCAATAAACCCAAATGCGAATCGGGCGAAGGCATCTGATAATCAGGGTCATTGGACGTGATGCGTTTGTACAATTCCGATTCTTCGGGCTTGCCCCGCACAATCGCAAATGCGCCCTTTGTTTCTTTCAAAGGCTTAAAAGCGAACTCCTCAATATCCAATCGAAAATCCGCCTTCCGCTTATTTTTGTCGGGGCCATGACAGGCAAAACACTTGTCGGACAAGATGGGGCGGACGTGAAAATTGTAACTCACCTTGTCAGGCACGGCATTACCCCCCTCAGTATAACAGGCATACCAACCGCCAAAGACAGCGATTAGGGCGATTATAGAAATGATTAGCTTAGCTTTCATATTGACATTATTTTTTATAATCCTTCAACCACGCCTTATGATAATCCACATTCCACAAATCATAGCGTTCAAACTGCGTTAATAAGCGTTTTTGAAAATCATCGTAGTTGCGGTTTTCTTTTTGACTCCATAACACCTCACTTAAAGCCGTCATACGTGGGAAAAGCATATATTCAACTTTTGAAGGATACGCCACATATTCCGTCCACAAATTCGCTTGCCCGCCTAAGACGTATTGGACTTCATCAGCAGCTAAATCTATTGGCACTGGCTCATAAGCATACACTTTGTCAAGCGGCAAAAAACCGCCAATCACCAAGGAATCTTCTGGTTTTGATTGAGCATAATCGAAATACACATAACTATTAGGTGTCATAATAACCGTGTTTTTTTGTTTAGCAGCTTCAATACCGCCTTTTTCGCCGCGCCAACTCATAACAATAGCGGTTTTTGACAAGCCACCTTCTAAAATTTCATCCCAACCAATCAACTTTTTGCCTTTGCTGTTGATGTATTTTTCCATGCGTTGAATGAAATAACTTTGCAATTCATGCTCATCTTTGAGGTTGTTGTCTTTGATGCGTTTTTGGCATTTAGGACATTCCTTCCAACGGTCTTTTGGACATTCATCACCGCCTACATGTATATATTTTGAAGGAAATAAAGGCGTAATTTCGTCAATAACGTCTCGTAAAAATGCAAAAACTTTATCGTTTCCACCGCATAAAACTTCTTTATGTACACCAAAATTTTGCGCAACAATATACGGTCCGCCCGTACAACCCAATTCTGGAAAGGCTGCCAAGGTTGCTTCTGAATGTCCTGGCATTTCAATTTCTGGAATGACTTCCACGAAGCGGTCAGCGGCATATTTCACCACCTCTTTGATTTGTTTTTGGGTATAATAACCGCCATGTTTGACATCGTCTTTACCTGTGCCAGGATGATGTCCAATGATGGTACTATCACGGAAAGCACTGATAGACATCAGTTTAGGATGTTTTTTTATCTCCACACGCCAGCCCTGGTCGTCGGTCAAATGCCAATGAAAGACATTCATTTTGTGCAAAGCGAGGTAATCAATAAACTTTTTAACAAAATCCACAGAGAAAAAATGCCGACTCACATCGAGCATCATACCTCGATAACCGAAGCGGGGCGCATCTTTAATGGTCAAAGCAGCGACTGCTAATGATTGGGATTTGCTCGTTGGCAAAAGCTGCAAAAGCGTTTGCATACCATAAAAAGTACCCGCGGCATCACTGCCTTTGATAGCAATAAATTTGTTATCACTTATCAATGTGTAAGCACCTGTGGCTTTAGGTGCATTTTTATCCAATTGCAAAACAATCAGATTCGTGCCGTTACCACCGGGTGTTGTCGTCAATTCAAAACCATATACTTCTCTTAAATAACTGTTCAAAAATACGGCAGTACTTTCCAATGATTTGTCTTTGATGACAATCTTCGTTTTAGGCGTTATGGTAAACTGTTCGCCTGTGGACGAAAGCGTTAATTCATTAGGTTTAGGGATGATGTTGATTTGCGAAAATGCGGAAAAAGAGATTAAAAAGGAAAGACTGATCAGAATAATGTGTGTTCTTTTCATAAAAACGCTGTTTGGATTGATTTAGATTGTTAAAATTTCAAATAATACTGAGGGGGGTAACCACCAATGAATGAGCAACAAAACTAAATAACTTTTTAATATTTTTATAAAAGTTTCTAATCTTATTTAATTTTTTTAATAAAAAAATGCTTGTACGTTGTTGAATACGATACAAGCATTAGATACCCCTCAGTATTTTTAGGCTTTTGACAAGTCACTTTTGTCGGAAGGCAATTCCTCGGGCTTTTCACCACTAACGGAATTTAAAAAATTCGTAGCCGATACCACCTTTTCACCTGTTGATTTTTCAACATTTTTTAACGCTGTTCGACCAACTTGACCGCCTTTCGCAGCGGCATCTAAATTTTCATTAAAGCCTTGTGCATCGTCTTTTACGGTAATCATGCGGTCACTTCTTCGCTCAATGATGTCAAAATCAATTCGATGGGTGTCATGTGGTCTCTAAGGTTTTCATTATCCAAACCCTTCAATTTACTATGCTCGGAGGGTGACAAACCGAATGTACCTTTTGCAATGGTTGCGGTTAAAATGCTGAATTCCTGTCCTTCTTTTACGCCTCTTTGTTTCCATGCATCCGTCAATTGCTTGCGAGTTGTGATAGATTGAATGCGTTCTTTTATCCATTTATCGGTATGCCCTTTGGCTCTGTAAATCTCTGTCATGCGGTCAAAAGACAATTCAGGGTCTTCGGTTTCATCAATCGCTCGTTTGCCTTGTGCGGCTAACCACAATTTTAGTGGTTCTACTTTGGGCGAGGGTACGGACATGACAATCCGAAGCACCCCCTCCGTATTGGTGCAATCCGTTGCATAACGTTTGCCGTCTGATGCCTCTAATTTCAGTTGTCGCCAAATCGGAGACAACTCACTTTCTTCTTTAAGTTTCTTTTTGACTTTTCCCCAATATTTACGTGGTTCGGGGCTGTCCGTTAAAACGCCAATGACATCTACAAGGGAAAAATACCATTCTTCTTCATGCCATACTTTTCTAATGTCGTTTTCCTCAAATGAGGTCAATTCGTTGTCTTTCATTGTCGTTTGATTTTAAAATAGGCTCAAAAATAACAAAATCCTCCTTTTTATTTGTCAGAATACTGAGGGGTACTCCTCCCCTACTTTTCATACAATCCCGTATTCCCTTTCTCCAAAAAAGGCATCAGTTTCTTAACGATATTGGATTTTGAAAGAGCCACATTTGTCGTCTCGTAAGGGTCTTTTTTCAAGTCATACAATTCAATTGTCGGTTGTTCATTTCTGTAATATTGGGTCAACCGATAGCGGTCATTGCGCATCGTTATACCTTTATTGAAATAACTATACGCTACGTTTTTATCATTTTTTGATGCTTTCATTAAAAGCGGTTTTAAGCTTCTCCCATCTACTTTTTGAGGTATTTGAACACCACAAAAGTCCATTAAAGTCGGATAAATATCAACAGAACTGACGATTCCCTTGTATGTCATGCCTTTTCCCATTTTGGGATTTTTGATAATTAACGGACTTCGAAGCGACACATCGAAACACGTATGTTTTCCCCAAACCCGCAAATCGCCCAAATGCCAACCGTGGTCGCCCCACAGAACGATGATGGTATTTTCTGCCAAACCTTCTGCCTCTAACGCTTGCAAAACTTTCCCAATTTCAGCATCTACATAACTCACCGCAGCAAAATAGCCATGCCTCAATTTGCGGGCATACGCATCGGAAACAGGCGTTTCCAAACCCGCTTTTTCTTCACCTAATTGATAGGAATTGAACTCCCCGCTGTTTTGCAAACTGGCTTTATTTGCGTTTTGAGGTAAATTTGGATTGGGTGACACTTCTATTTTGTTTTCATCATACAAATCCCAATATTTTTTAGGCGCATTGAACGGCAAATGCGGTTTGAAAAACCAACGGCTAAGAAAAACGGCTTGTCTTGCTGCTTGAGTTCTTTTAGTTTTTTGATGGCTAATTGAGCGGTCAAACCATCGGGATAACCTTCATCAGCGACATCAGCGGCTTCGTAAGGTTTGACTTGTCCTTTGAGTGTGTTGCGATTTGTGCCATTGGCGTAACCGAAAAATGCATTGTGTCCTGTCCCCCATTTGCCATTATCAAATAACATTTCGTTCCAACTGTGCGGCAATTCAAGCGGTGCATCTTTCAGCGATTGCAAATACGGATAGACATGACCATCGGGATAATGGCTTATTTTGCCAATGCCCACCGTATAATAATTGTTCTTTTTCAAAAGATGAATAAACGTCTCAGGTACATCTGTCTCAGGTTTGCCCGAAATATTATTGGCTGCCGCGTCATTGCTCAAATCTCCAATTTTCCGTGGACGCAGACCTGTCAAAAGGCTGCTCCGAGATGCGCCACACGTCGGCACAGTGACAAAATGGTTTTGAAACACATAGCCTTCCGATGCCAATTTGTCAATATTTGGGCTTTTTATGTACGTTTTGCCATAACAATTGAGTTCTGGTCGCAAGTCATCAACGGCGATGAATAAGATATTGGGTTTCTTTGCCGTTGGTTTGAAAGCGACGATGATGATGAGTGCGATGCTCGCCAATGCTGTTATGATGCCTATTTTTTTCATTAAAAAGGTGCTTTATACTGAGGGGGATGATGAACAACAGAAAAGGATTGTGGAAAGGTTTTTCATTTTTTAATATCGTTTAGTGATTGTTTCATAAAAAATTCAGAAAAACAAACAAAAAAGGCATAAGCTGATTCAGTCTATGCCAAAATGTTCGATTCGTTCGATGGTTCTTTAGGAGATTAATCTATATCCCAACTATACTTTTGTCATTTACAAAAAATTGGGTTAAACGAAACTGTCATCCATTTTCAATGAATGATGATTTCGTTCTTTGATCTGTTCAAAATTTTCCATGACCAAAGTAGCTGCGCCAATAAGTTCCGCTTTAAATCCTAAATCAGACACTTCAATAGTGGCATTGTGAGCAAGTCTCGGAATACAGTGCTCATTCAAGGCTTGCTGGATAGGTGCTTGCCAAATTTTACCTGCAATAGAACCTCGACCACTCAACACTATCAATTTAGGATTCAATAAGTGTATCAAAATCGCCACGCCACGCCCTATTTTGTAGCCTATTTCGGATAAAAGTTCGACAGCAAATTGATCGCCTTCAAGGGCAGATTTAATAATCAAGTTATTCGCCTCCTCTGGATTATCATTTGGAATGCCTTCTAAGGAAGAAACACGCCCTTCATTCACCCCTTTTAATGCTTTTTCTACCAAAACCAAGAGAGATGTTTCTGTTTCGAGACACCCTTTTTTGCCACAACTACACAATTTATTATTTGTGAAAACCGGTATATGGCTAAACTCTCCGGCAAAACCATTGTCGCCTCTGTAAAGCTCGCCGTCAAGAATCATCCCCAAGCCAACGCCCCAACCCATATTGATGACCATCACATTGCGCTCATTGGCTGCCGCGCCAAAACGCAACTCTGCTAAAGCTATCAAACTGGAATCATTGTCAATGAAGACGGGCAGACCGACCGCTTTGGAAATATATTTTGTTATACTGCCCTCCGGTGTTTCTAAAAACGAATAATTAATCCCTTTTTTAACATCTATAAAACCAGGCATTCCGATGCCAATGCCTGCAATTTTTTGAATATCAATGGGTGTTTTTTGAAGAAAGGCAGCTATGGCTTCTGTTAGTCTGATGAGTGATTGCGGGTTTTTAGCCAGTGGCAGATCTATCTTTTCAACTTCGCCGACATAGTTATTTTGCATATCCATGACCGCAATTCTCGTAATGAGTTGATCCATTGAGACGGCGACAATAAATTGAATATCTGGCTTCAACGAATACATCAAAGGTCGCCGCCCACCTGTGGAGGGTGCCAAACCTGTTTCGATGACTTTATCCTCCTCTATCAACTCGCCTATCAATTTTGTAATCAACGGCAAACTTTTATCCATTTTGTCGCACAGGTCAGCGCAAGACAGTGATTGAGCAAAATAGAATTGCTTTACTATGCTTCGTTTATACAAAGACTTCTTATCAGCCATATTTTTAGGAAATTATAGATTTACAACAAAAGTTTAGACAAACTAAACAACAAGAATCTACAAATGTAAAATACTTTTCCCGTTTTTTATAAAAGTAATCCCTTTTTTAGGGGTTCTCATCGAGCTATGTGTTTAAGAAAAAACAGCCATTTTATCCTTTACTCGTTACATTGTTTTGAAAAAATTGCCCCAAAAAAGTGGTTGATATCGTAAAATGTTCAAATTGTCTATTTTTACACAAAATATTAAAACGGAACAACTGATAAGGGACAATTTTATGAAAAACACGCGGACTTTTCGAGTAAAACAAATAGATATTGAAACACCCGACACAAAGACGTTTCATTTGCAAAGTATTGATAACGAAACAGTTAATTATCAATCGGGTCAGTTTTTGACATTCATTTCAATGGCGAATGGTCATGAAATACGTCGCTCCTATTCTTTGAGTTCATCGCCTATTGCCGATGATTTGTTGTCCATTACGGTCAAACGGGTGGCAAATGGTGAAATTTCGCGGTGGTTAAACGACCATGTGCAGATTGGCGATACCTTAGAAGCTTTGTTACCGACGGGCCGTTTTGTATTGCCTAAGCCTTTTACAACGGTGAAACATTACTTTTTTATTGTTGCGGGCAGTGGGATTACACCTGTTTTTTCGATAATAAAAACATTGATAAAAAGCGGTTATAAAGGGCGGATTACCTTGATTTATCAATCAAAAAATCCCAAAAACACGATTTTTCATGATAAAATAGCGACTTATACTGAGGGGGTTAAAAACGTAAATATTCAGTATTTTTTCAGCCGTCCAACAGACGAACATCCACCTGCCTATCTCAATAAAGACATTTTGAGTGGCATTGTCGAAAAACAATTTAAGGGTGATAACAGACATATTTCATTTTATATGTGCGGGTCAATAGCGTTTATGCGGATGGTGACAATGACTTTGCACTTTCTTGATTTTACTGACAAACAGATACACCGGGAGGATTTTGTTATTCCCACTTTTCAAGAATACGTTGCCTTAAAAGACTTTGGAAAACCGACTCGTTTGACAATACATTTTCAAAATAAAACCTACAATATTGACGTGCCTTTTCGGAAAACGCTGTTAGATGCGGCTTTGGACAATCAAATTCCCTTGCCTTATAGCTGTAAAGGTGGTGTTTGCACGACGTGTTTATGCAAAACGACAAAAGGAAAAGTGATTATGCCTGCCAATGACAAGCTGTTTGAGGACGAAATACTGAGGGGGGGTACTTTGAGTTGCATCGCTTATGCAGATGCCGAAGCCATTGAAATTGTTGTTTAGATTATTGTGCCTAACAATCAAACGAATGGAAGAAAACTCACATTTTGAGCGCTAAAAGAAACAAAAAAGCCGAAACGAGGTCTTTTTCAGCCCAATTATTATCTTTTGTTAACTATTTTGTAGTATATAAATCGGAAATTTACATTTATTAAAAGCTAATCACTACTTTTTATATAATACTAACACGATTTGAATTATAAGGGGGAATATTGTTCATCAATAAACCCCCTCTTTTTATGCCCAAAATGCGTTATATTTACGCGTTTTACAGCGTAAGTTTCACCATTCACCATTCACCATTAAATATGGATTTATCACAAATTCCTCCAGGATTAGAATTACCCAAAGGCATTTCTGCTCGTTTGAGCTTTGCTTCACATGAAGATGCGCGGGAACATCGCAAGAAAATGCTCGTTGCCGCTTTTCGTTTATTCGACAAATTTGGTTTCAATGAAGGCGTTGCAGGACATATCACTGCTCGTGATCCTGAACGCACCGATCATTTTTGGGTCAATGGTTTCGGCGTTGATTTTGGCAGTATTAAAGTCTCTGATTTGATCCTTTGCAACCACAAAGGAGAAGTTGTTGAGGGCAAATATTCGGTCAATCGCGCTGCTTTTGCCATTCATTCGCAAGTTCATGAAGCACGTCCCGATGTTGTTGCAGCAGCTCATGCCCATTCGATACATGGCAAAGCGTTTTCTTGTTTGGGAAAAAAATTAGACCCAATTACGCAAGACGCTTGTGCTTTTTTTGAAGATCATGGCTTGTATTCCGATTATGGTGGCGTTGCCAATGATGCCGAAGAAGGTGAACGCATCGCAAAAGCCGTCGGTAAAAGCAAAGCAGCGATTCTGCAAAATCATGGCTTAATCACTGTTGGACAAAGTGTTGAAGAAGCCGTTTGGTGGTTTATCACGATGGAACGCAGTTGTCAAGCGCAATTATTGGCAGAAGCAACTGGGCTTCCTACGCTTAAAATTGATAGAGAAACAGCCTTGAAAGTGCGTGCAGAAATCGGTTTTTCGATTGCAGGTTTGTTCCAATTTCAACCGTTATTGCAAAAAATACAAAGGGAAATCCCGAATATCTTTGACTAACAGAAATATTAATCAATGCAAAATTGACTTGAAGTCACGCCTTTTGTGTTAAAACAATAAAATTAAGCCGCTTTTCGAGGTTGAGATTTGGCAAGGTAAGCCTCGACATCATTACCAAATTCGGCGATAATCGGTTGTACATTATACATCGTTTGCTTTAATTTTTCTTTCATAATGGCTTTTTCGGAAAAAGGAAGTTTTTCCAAGTCCGTAAAAAAGGCTTGTTCAATTTTTGTTTGTTCTATATTATCATCAGCCATAAAGTAAAGTGTGAAAAATGTGCGCAAAGCGGCATCATCGGTTAGCTGCATGACCATTGTGTGAACGCTTGAATATTTATTCATCGCTTAAATTAGATTTAATTGTTATTACTGTTCAAGCGTTTATTGATTTTGATAACTTGATCAAGTGCATCATCAATCAAAGCTTGAAAATCGGCATCATCGCCCCAAAAACTATCTCTTAGTCTCATTTGAAAACTAAGAAACTTGAATAACAAAGCTTTTCGTCTTAGCAATTCGGCTTTTTCGCTTTCATTCATAGTAAATTGTTGTTTATGCAAAGATACACTGTTGAAATTGAAAAGACAAATAGCGTTTTTGACTTAAATTACGATTTAGAAAAAATAAAAATATGAAAGCCATCCTCTGTAAAACACATGGAAAACCCGATGCTTTAGTTTTTGAAGACATACCGACCCCCTCAGTATCAGCGGGTAAAATTCTGATTCAAGTCATGACTTGTGGCGTAACGTTTCCAGATACTTTGATTATTCAAAATCTGTATCAATTCAAACCCGCTTTGCCGTTTTCTCCTGGCGGTGAAGTGTCGGGCATTGTCAAAGCGGTTGGTGAAGGTGTGAAAAATTTCAAAGTGGACGACCATGTATTTGCCCTTGCCGGTTGGGGTGGTTATGCCGAAGAATTGTTGATTGATGCCAAACGTTGTTTTCCGACGTTGCCGAATATGGATTTTGTAACAGCGGCATCGGTTATGTACAATTATGGTACGTCTTACCACGCTTTGAAAGACCGCGCGGTGTTACAAAAAGGAGAAACACTTTTGGTTATGGGTGCGGCGGGTGGTGTGGGTTTGGCGGCTGTTGAATTAGGGAAATTGATGGGTGCCCGCGTTATTGCTGCCGCTTCGTCGGATGAAAAGCTAAGCGTTTGCAAGGAAAAAGGGGCTGATTTTACTATAAATTACACAACGGAAAACCTTCGTGAGCGTATCAAGGAGTTGACTGAGGGGGTCGGTGTAGATGTTGTTTATGACCCAGTTGGGGGCGATTTTGCAGAACCTGCAATTCGCTCAATGGCTTGGAACGGACGTTATTTGGTCGTCGGTTTTGCGACGGGTGAGATTCCAAAACTGCCCGCGAATTTGCCTTTACTGAAAGGTTGTGCTATTGTGGGCGTTTTTTGGGGACGTTTTGCAGAAAAAGAACCTGCTAACAGTTTTAAAAACATACAAGAAATCGCTGGTTTTTTGATGCGCGGAGAGATAAAACCGCATATTTACAAGCAATTTCCTTTATCTGAAACACCGCAAGCCTTGTGGGATTTGATGAATCGAAAAGTAATTGGTAAAGCGGTGGTTGTGACGGATGCTTATTTAGCGTTAGCTCCCGACCCCAAAGGGGAGA
>JAYVFS010000097.1:0-43982 GCA_043772905.1 Saprospiraceae bacterium
GCTTATTGACAATCATGCTTTGACTAAAGAAGATATTCAACACGCGATTAACAATTTTGCTTTTTATTGACAAGGACTTCTCCGAAGTTACCAGAAACTAAGATAATTCTCAATGCAAATGTCATGAATAGATAAAAACGAGGACTTTCTGTTTTGATATTTAGGAAATCACGGTATAAAAACAATAGAAACGTCGGTGTCAAATGATTGAACCATAAGCCAGGATTAGAGTCAAAGGGATTTGTACTATAGTTAGCTAAATTGAAACCCGATACAATGCATAGGCAATTGATAAAACAACAGGCAAACATTAAAGCACAATACAAATTAGCCCGTTCCCAATCATTCAAAGCTGATTTGAAAAGCGTACTGATTGACATCAGAAAACTAAAACCCATCATAAAAATAAGAAATGGATACATAGCCGTTTTTTGGTTTTTAAAAGATAGGACAAAGGTAAGTACAATCCATTCGGTATAACAAAACACAGGCTCAATGAAACCGACTCTACACACATTCATTCCGACAGGATACATATCACCCCCTCAGTATATGAAGCAAATGATTGAATTTTGAACATGAAATCAATTTTCTAATTCATAAAAAATCAAATCATTATGGCAACAATTAAATGCTTTTTACCGCTTTTTTTGCTTTTGAGTGTAACACTCTCAACAATGACGGCTCAAAACAACGGGCAAGTATGGATTATCGTCAACAACGTCAAAGAGCCTGTAAAAGCCGATTACGAAAAATGGATGACCGACATCTTTTTCGCACCCATGAAAACAACGCAAGACCCCATTTTAAAACAACAATTCAATGCAACCCGTTGGTTGACTCCCACACAACAAAATGATGACAAAACATGGACGTATTGCTTTTTATTAGACCCCGTTATCGAAAAGGGGGATTATGATATTGAACACTTTTTGGTAAAAACCTATGGCGAGGCAAAAGGTAAAGCCTATTTGCAAGAATATGAACGTTTTATGGTTTCGGGGCAAATGTTTGTATTGAATCAAACAAAAAATTAACGTGTAAATATTTGAAATTTAGGGGTATTCGTTTATTTTTGTAAAAAAACCACATGTTATACAAAAAATTTACCCCGCCGTTGCACTTACAACCATACATCGAGTGCTTTTATATTTGGGAAGTGGATACTTTCCCACCGCTTTTTGTGGAGTCACCGCCCTCTGCCTTTGGGTCTATGGTTTTTAATTATGGCACAACGTATAGGGTCCAAAATCCTAAATATGCCTCTGTCACCGTACCGCAATCTTTTCTTACAGGACAAGCGACGCATACTTATCAATTGCGTTTATTGGGTAAAATTGGGATGATTGGCATTGTTTTCCGCCCTGCGGCAATGCACACGCTGTTTAATCTGCCCGTATCGGAATTGACGAATGAACGGCTCGCCATCGGTGATATACTGAGGGGGGGTGAAATACGCGATTTGCAAGACAAAATAGCAGAAGCGGCTTCGCATCAAGAGCGTTTGGGATTGCTGACACAGTTTTTAAATCTGCAATTAATGAAAAATGAGTCTCGATTTGACCGCATTGATTTTGTCGCTAACAAAATAGTGGCAGCAAAAGGCATTATCCAAATCAGCGATTTGTCCACCGATTTGTTTATGTGTCGCCGTCAATTTGAGCGCAAGTTTTTTCAGAAAGTCGGTTTAAGTCCTAAGTATTATGCACGTGTTCGGCGGCTTGGTTATCTCTGTTCTTTGATGGCGGGCAAACGGCAAGTGAATTGGCAAAACCTGCTTTATGATTGTGGTTACTACGATCAAGCGCATTTTATCAAGGATTTCACAGAGTTTTTAGGGCGCACACCGACGGATTATATTCAAAACAATGTCGAATTGTCTCATTTTTTGAAACAGCCGTAACGCTATTTTGTCATTCTGAACGGAGTGAAAGAATCGGTATGTTATTTTATTCAGATTCTTTCACTGCGTTCAGAATGACAAAAAGGGGGATATACTGAGGGGGTAAAACTTGTCGCATTTTTACAATACTTTGGTTTCACGAGTCGTCACCTTTGTTCTATTATTTCACCAAATAAAAAATAGGATAATGAAAAAAGATATCTTAAACAGACTCACTAATGGGCATCACATAATGATATGCCTTTTGTTTTTCACTCATTCCACGTTTGCTCAAAACGCGCCTAATGAAGACAGAACAGCAGACAAAACCGCTATCATGGCAACCATTCAAAACGAAACAAACTGCTTTTACGCCCGAAACTATGATTGTTGGAAAGAAAACTATGTCCACAGCGACCACGTTTTTCAAGGTTGGAGTAACAACGACGGTACGTTTGATACAAAAGTCGGGTGGGAAAAAGTCAATGCGAAAATTGAAAAATACATCAAAGAAAACAAGGCACCCGTAGGCGCACATCGCAAAGTGGAACGCCGCAATATGCAATACAAATTCTATGGTGATATGGCGTGTTACATGACTTGGGATCAATATCAAGAAGACAAAGAAGGTAAAAAATACTTTCACAGCCATGAAATACGCATCATGGAAAAACACGATAGCAAATGGAAAATCGCTTGCGTAGCCGCTTTTTGGGATTACAAAAACTTAACGCCCATTGCCGGTTTGAAACCGTAAACCGTGTTTTCTTCAAAAAACCAAATGAAACAGCTTATTTTTTTAACAATTTTAAAACCATAAATCATGCTAACAATTGAAAAAAATCCAACGCTCGACATTAAAAACACCGCCATCGATTTCATGTTCGCTTATGCAGAACAAGACATCGAAAAGATGATGAGCCTATGTGATACTGGGGGGTCTATTTGGTTCAAACCGCTTGGCGACGACGGACGTGGCACTATCGGCGGCTTAGGTAAAGGGCTGTGGTCAACGCTGATTGACTGTTTTCCGAACCTCGATAACACCGTCAATTCTGCCACATTAGACCCTGATGGACAGGTGCATTGTCAGGTAGATATTCGCGGCACGCAAGTAAAAGAGTTTGCAGGTATTCCTTCAATAGGTAAGGCTTTTGACAGCGACCATGTTTTTATCTTTCATCACAATGCAGATGGAAAGATTGACAGCATAGAAATCGAGTGGAATCATGCGGATTTTCAACGGCAATTAGGTGTGGTTTGAATGTTATTGTTATTTTTGTGAAAAAACACATGTTGTATTACCCTGTCGAAACAGCAACAAACAACATGTCAATTTCCTAAATCAACAATATGAAATTATCAACTACACCCTTTTATTTATCAAATTTCATTGGCAGAAACCAGCAAATCAATGAATTGGTGGGATTGATAAAGACAAACCGACTAATTACCATAACGGGAACAGGTGGCATTGGGAAAACCAGAATTGCCATAGAAATTTTGAAAGATGTCCAAAATTTTTTCCCTGACGGTATTTATTTCATTGACCTTTCGGCGGTTTTTGAAGAAACGCATATACCCAGTGCTATTGCTCAATCATTAGAAATAGAGGATTATCACGTCAAAAACATTATACATTTTTTATTTGACAAGAAATGTCTGCTCATTCTTGATAATTATGAACAGTTGGCTTCTTCTACTTCTCTGTTGATTGCACTATTAGAGTCTTGTCCACATTTGAAGTTATTGATTACCAGTAGGGTTGTTCTAAATATTGCGGGTGAGCAAGTTTTTTCCCTGCCGCCACTTTCATTTGAAAATCAAGGCAATAATTTTGAAAGTGAATCAGCCCTGCTTTTTTATGACCGTGTGAAAAATAGGGATTATGCCTTCCAAATCCATGCAGACAATCAACCTGTCATTTTGAAAATTTGTCATAACCTTGGAGGCATTCCTTTATCGTTGGAAGTTGTGGCGGCTCATTTTAAAATATTGCCGATCAATCAGTTATCTCAACAAATGAATGTGATTCTTGACCTTCCAAGTCAAAGTTCGGGCACTCGGCAACCATCACACAGAACACTAAGAGATACCATAGATTGGAGTTATCACTTATTAACCGAATCGGAACAATCGTTTTTTCAATTGTTGGCGATTTTTAAAAATGGGTCTTCATTGGAAGCCGTAGAATTTATTTGCACCAAACAACAAGATTTGAGCTTAAATCCTTTACTTGGTTTAAGTGCTTTAATCAACAAAAGCCTGTTAAATCAGAGAGAAAATAGCGAGGATGATAGGCGTTTTTATTTTTTAGACACCATTCATGCCTACGCTTTTGAACTGTTAAAAGCCCAGCCGCACTATTCAAATTTAGAAAGGCTTCATGCTCAATTTTTTGTAGAATGGGCTGAACGAGTTGCACCAGAATTAAAAGGTGGCGCTCAATTTATATGGCTCGAAAGATTGCAAACTGAAGTGCCTAATTTTCGTTCTGCTATGCACTGGATTTTAAAAAATAAAGAAGCAGAATTAGGATTGAGATTAGGCGCGGCACTTTGGCGATTTTGGTTTATCCGTTCTATGCGCGAAGAAGGCTTAGAATGGCTTAATCAATTGATGCAATTTGCCACAGCATTGCCCCGAAATGCCAATTTAGCCAATGCATTAGAAGGTATTGGATTGTTACAAGCACAATTAGTTTCACCGAAAGAAGGGCTTGCCTATTTAAAAAAGAGTTTAGAGATATGGTTAGATTTAGATAAACCTGTGATGTCTGCCAGTCTGATGAACCATATTAGTTGGCTGTCGTTTCGATTTTCAGATTATGAGGAATCTCGAAAATATGCTTTAGATGCCTATACCATCCATTTTCAGGAGGGCAATCAGCGCGGCATGGCATTGTCTTATTGTAATCTTGGTTGGGTAGAATTTTTAAACGGCAATTTTAATCAGACAATTGATTTTATCAAAAAAGAGAAGCCCTTACATATTGAGAGTGGGGATTTGAGAAACTATTCCTATGCGCTCATTCGTGAGGGGTGGGTATATGTCTTAATGGGTGCTTATGAAATGGCTTTTGACATCATTTTTAAAGCAATTGATAATTTAGTACCCTTAAAAGATGGTCAATTAACTGCTTTTGGGAATCATATTTTAGGTAAGCTCTATTTTGCACAAGGTCAATTTGAAGCGGCATATCAATGTTGTGAAACTGCTGAAAAGTTTTTTAAAAATACACGTGACAAGGTTTTTATTGCGCTTACTTTTTGTAGCAAAAGTCAAGTCTGTTTAGCCATGAATCGCTTGGAAGAAGCTGAAAACCTGATAGCGTTAGCAGACAATATTTTTGAAATTAAAGGTGAAAACATCAATCGCATCTCGGAATTTTACAGCGCAATGGGTTACTTGGAGTGGGAAAAATACAACTACCTAATTGCTGCAAAATGGTTTAAAAAAGCCCTTCAACACAATCATAAAAAAGGAGAGAAATTTTATTTGGTTCAAAACATAGAATGGTTGGCAAGATTTGCTTTTAATGAAAAACATTATGCTTTGGCAACGAAGTTGTTGACCTTTTGTAAACGTTTTAGAACAGAATTACAAATGCCTTTGTCCATTTTTGAAAAAAAAGATATAGAACAAGTAGAAAGACTGTTACAAACCAATTTGTCACCGATTGATTATAAAACCTCTTGTAAAGAAGGACAAGAGATGAGTATATACCATGCTGTTCTTTTGGCTCGTTCAGTTGTATCTTCCTCTAAAATTGAAGTAAGTACGGAAAAAGATATGCAATTTCTTTTATCCGTTCAAGAAATAATCAATGCCCGACTCAATCAAGAGAACTTTGATACAGATGAACTTTGCAAAGCATTGAGTAGCAGTCGTTCTAAATTGCACAATAAGATAAAAATATTAACAGGACAATCTTCGGCTGAATATATCCGAAACATTAGACTGGATAGAGCTAAGGTATTATTAGAAACAACTGATATATCTGTTGGAGAGATTGCATCACAGGTCGGGTTCAAAGATTTTTCCCATTTTAGCAAAACCTTTTTCAAAAAGTTTGATAAAAAACCTACTGAAATACGTCGTGCAGTCAAAATTTAACCATTCGATTTTAAAATTTTATGAAGAAAAACACAAATACACCAATTAAAAAAAAGATTTGACTAAAAGGCAAAGTAGATTGAAGGTAATTTTGTGCATGTAACTCATATTACGCAAGTCACCACGTTTTCATAGCATTTATGATACATAAAGTGCTCGTATTTATCAATTTTTCAAAGATTTCAACCACTCAAATACTGAGGGGTCTAAAAAAAATTTCACTGTGAATACAATTGAAAAACTTTTAAAAGAAGTTTCAATCGCTCGAAATAATTATATTGGAACAATCCGTTCTTGTACGACTGAACAAGCGGAATGGAAGTCTTCAAGCGAGGGTTGGAATATTATTGAGATAACTGAACATTTATATTGGGCTGAACAGGGTGGTATTTGGGGTATGTGGAAAACAATTGATGCCATACATGAAAACAAAATACCGAGAACAACGGAATCAATTCATCAAAATATGACAATTGAAGAGCTAATAGCCAAAACTTGGGCATCTAAAGAACAAGTACCATCTATTGCTGCCCCACGAATGGGTGGGTCTCTTACTTTTTGGATAAGTTCTCTTCAAAACTTACAAAATGTCCTTAATTCTTTTGCTCAAAATTTGTCAGAGAATGAACTACGGATTCAAGCTCAACCACACCCAATCTCGGGGGCAATGGATTTCCAACAGCGCTTTGAATTTATACGATTTCATTTAGACCGTCATAGAAATCAAGCAATTGAAATACTTAATAGTTTTGAATTGAGCATTAAGAAATAGGATATTCTTAAAGATATTCATTTAGTTGCCCAAAGCCAAATTTCCTTTTTTAATTTACTCACCATTAAAACAAATCATTATGAAAAATACCTTTGTTTTAGCTTTTTTATCTTTGATAACAACTCAACTTTCAGCACAGGCCGCCGCAGTAAACAGCGACAAAAAGAGCAACATTCTCATACATATTACACAAGGTCCTGAAAATCCGACAAAGGCAGCATTGGGTTTTCTGATTGCTAAAACGGCTCTCGAAGAAGGGCATACAGTTGATATTTTTCTGGCAGGCGATGCGGTTAAATTATTGCAAGACTCTGTTTTAAATTCTTTATCTGGTTTAGGAACAGGCAAACTTCGTGAGCATTATGATGCGATTATCAAAAACAACGGGCATTTTTATTTATCGGGTAACTCCAGCAAAGCACGCGGTATGACCGCCGAAGATATAAAAGGCAAACCCGCTGAATTTGCGTTGCCAACTGTCTTACTTCGCTTGTCTCTTGACAGTGACCGAATGTTTACCTATTAAGGAAATGATGAATGATAAATTATAAATGATGAATTTGCAAACGACTGATTATCAATTGAGTGCAAAATAAAATTGCATACTTTAATATTGCAACGTTCCTAAAAATCTATTCCTAAAATTTAAATTATGAAAAAATCAACCTTCTAATTGTTTTAATCTTATTGATTGGATTGACAGTTAATGCCCAAGACGCAGAGAAAACAGCTATTATTAAGGTGATAGAAGCAGAACATTTTGCTTACTCACAGCGGAATTTAGAGAAAATGGCAAGCTATTATGCTAAAAGTGAAAATTCAGTTTCGGGAGATGCTATTACTTTTATAGCAAAAGGATGGGAGGAAGATTACAAAGGTTATCAATCCTATTTTTTAGACAACCCTGCCCCTATTGAACCAAGAATTTGTTATAATTACGATAATTATTTCAGGCCATAAAGCATGGGTTACATTCAATCAAAAAAAGCAAAAAGCAAAAAAAGACAGCGCAAAGCAGTTAAGGATTTTAGTGAAACAGAATGGAGAATGGAAGATTACAGGTGTGCTATTTTTTAGTTTTTAAATGTGAAATAAAGAATAAAAAGTGTCTTGATAATACAGGCGTTAGGCAAAAAAGCGGTAAAAATGGGCAAAAATACTGAGGGGGGTAAATCAAAAGTGATAGGCTGTCCTTACTTATGACACACCTAAGTATAATAAACAGCCATTCAATAATGATACATTAAAAACTAACACAACTAACTGAAAATCAATATTTAACGATAATTTTCAATATCAAAAAAATAAGTATTATGAAAAAATTACTTTTTCTACTTGCATTAGGATTTACAACAATTGGATTTGGGCAGACTAACATCAAAAGAACTTTTCTATTCGTACATGGCGCATGGGGAGGCGGTTGGGAATATGCAAAAGTTGATTCCATTTTGAGAACAAAAGGCAACATTGTATTCCGCCCAACTTTAACTGGACTTGGTGAAAGAGTGCATTTAGCTAATCAAGAAATCAATCTTAGCACTCATATTACGGACATCGTGAACGTAATCAAATTTGAAAATCTACATGATGTGATTTTAGTTGGTCACAGCTATGGTGGTATGGTCATTTCTGGCGTAGCTGAACAAGTACCTGACCGCATAAAACAATTGATATATTTAGATGCTTTTGTGCCTAATGATGGAGAAAGTATAAAAACAATAAATGGTGGTACAACTTGGGAAGAAGTAATAGTTCCTAATATAAAAGATGGATTTATATTATATCCATCTGGTTCGAAGCCAACACCGCCGACAGATGTTCCACATCCATTAAAGACTACCACAGAACCAATAAAAATAAGCAACCCACTTGTTAAGCAAATACCAACATCGTATATTTTAATGACAAAAGATGGTAAAGCCGGTTTTGAACAATATGCGAGTAGAGCAAAGGCAAGAAACTGGCAGATTATTACCTTCGAGGGCGGACATTATTCTATGCGAGACCAACCAGAAGAATTAGTGAAAAAGTTAGAATCAATTATCAAATAAATAGATAAAATCCCCTCTTCACTTTAAATGAAACAGCCCAAAAGAAAAAATACTGAGGGGGTATCTTTGCGTTGCCAACTGTCTTACTTCGCTTGTCTCTTGACAGTGACCGTATGTTTAGTTATTGAATAGTGGATTGTTGGAAATAGATAGTGTACGGGCTTAAACAACTGATAATCAAAGAGTCGTATTGAAATACTCGTTTTATAAAATCATGTTTTACCTTTTGTAAAAAACAGCATGTTACATTACCCCGTCGAAGCCGATGTCTTGCTTTTTTTAAGACATTTAGTTGAATCCTTACAACCGTTTGCGAAAGCGCATTTCGTTGCTTTGTCTTTTGAAAGTGATAGAGAGACTTTGCGATTGAATTATCATCCCGAAAATGTGGCTTCGGATATGACGCAGTTGATTTGCCGTGTTGTAACATTTACGCCTCAAAATCAAAGCGTCAAATTAAAGGTTACGCTCGTTGATGAACGAGATACATTTTACTTGAAATTAGTGGTTGAAAACACAGGCGTGAATATATCGAGGGTGGGTGAAATTGCGACCAAAACCCTCAATCCTGTTATCATTCATGCCGATAGGGAGAACAGTACAGCCTATCAAATCAACTGGATTTTAGAAAAACCGTTTGAAGCAACCCCCTCCCGATTATCTCGGGATGTGCCATCAGTATCTGCGGCTGCGGCGCAGCCGCCCGATGATGTTCGGGGTTTTTATGCCGCCGTTCGGAACAGAATGAGCGTACATTTCAAAAAACAAGAAAATCGCATAGCTGTTTTGGCAAGCCAGAATCCGAAAGCCGCTATTTTTCTTCAAAAAGTGATGGCGGTCATCCATGCACATATCAGTGATGAGACATTTGATGTCGAACAATTAGCACGGTCAATGGCAATGAGTCGGATGCAATTGCATCGGCGATTGAAGCCTTTGGTGAATCAATCTCCTGCTCATTATATCCGTGATATCCGTTTGGCGAAAGCCAAAACGATGATAGAAAAAGAGGATTTGAGCATCGGCGAAATCTGTTTTCAAGTCGGTTTTCAAAGCCAAAGCCATTTTACAAGGGCTTTTATTGAGAAGTATGGTGTGCGCCCTACGGCATATCGCAAAGGAAAATAGTTTACTTTTTTTCAAAATGTTACAAATAGGCAAAAAATAGTTTAAAACAGGCAAAACAATACTTTTGAAAGCAAATAACTTTGTCGTATTATTTGATACCGCTATTTAACGTTCGACCAAAATGAAACAGAATGAACCAAGCGATGAAAAATAAGGAGTTTATACTCCTTTATTACAATACCGTAAGCGGGGTCATCAAAACCCCTGAAATGCTCAGACAATTTACTGACGACCCTGTTCTCATTGACACAATCACTTTTTTTGATGGGGCTTTCCCTCGTTATGAAATGACCGCCGAGGAAATGACTTCCGAAGGCAATCGCGTTGTTGTTCGGGCGCGGATGAAAGGCAGACATGAAGGCGAGTGGGAAGGCATTTTGCCGACTTATAGGGAAGTGAATTTTCCCGTGATTGTCAGTTATGAAATCGTGAATGACAAAATAGCAACGCATTGGTTGGTCGCTGACCCGACTATTTTGATGGAGCAATTGGGCGTGGATACGATGGGTGAAAAGTAAACTATTTTTTAATCATAAAAATCGAATCAAATGATACTTGTAGCTGGTTCAACAGGCTTAGTAGGTTCTGAAATTTGCGCTCAACTTGCCGAACAGAAAACCCCGTTTCGCGCCTTAGTGCGTGCCGATTCTGCTCCTGAAAAAGTGGATAAATTAAAATCATTGGGCGCAGAGATTGTTGTCGGTGATCTTAAAGACCCTGCTTCGCTTGCGGCGGCTTGCGCAGGTGTGGACAATGTTATTTCAACGGTTTCATGCACTTTTTCTATGCGTGATGGCGACAATATTGAAACCGTTGACCATCAAGGGCAACTCAATTTGGTAGAAACTGCTAAAAATGCAGGTGTTGGTCGCTTTGTTTTTATCTCTTTTTTTGACAATCCCGATAATACATTTCCTTTGTCTGATGCCAAACGGGCGGTTGAAGAAGCACTCGCAAACAGTGGTATGGCATGGAGCAGTTTACAAGCCAATTTTTTCATGGAAATTTGGTTAAGCCCTGCTTTGGGATTCAATTATCCCGAAAATCAAGCCCGTATTTATGGCGATGGCGACAACAAAATCAGCTTCATTTCCTACAAAGATGTGGCACGTTTGGCAATTGCGGCACTCGATAAAGGTTTTGCCGAAAACTGCGCTTGTGAAATCGGTGGACCAGAACCCCTCAGTCCAAAAGAGGTTGTAAGCATTTTTGAAAAGACATTTGCCAAAGATTTTACTGTTGAAAATCTACCAAAAGAAGCCCTTTTGGGCCAAAAAGCCGCTGCAACAAACCCAATGGAAGCGTCTTTTGCGGGTTTGATGGTGCAATACGCCAATGGCTTTGATGTGGATATGAATGGGATTATGAGGCATTTGGGTATGGGATTGACTTCGGTTGCGTCTTACGCAGCGGCTGTGAAAACTGCGTAGTCAGGAAATTTATTTCCCGCTTTTCATGCGGGAAATAAATTTCCCGACTGCGTTTGAGCCACCCAATATTGGGGATATGCGACATCTTGAAGATACTTTAAATTTGTAATTATAAAAACAACAGCAATGAATCAAGCAAAAGAAAACAAAACCTTTGTTTTAGAGTACCTCAACGCAGTGAGCGATGTCATTAAAACACCAGAATTATTGGCACAATACATTGATGACCAAGGACTTATCGAACACATCCTCTTTTTCGATGGTGCTTTTCCAAAATATGCCGTATTAGCCGACGAGATGATTTCAGAAGGCAATAAAATCATGGTGCGCGCCCGACTTATCGGTAAGCATGAAGGCGTATTTGGCGACATTATGCCGAGTTATCGCACTGTCAATTTCCCTTTTGTCGTCACTTATGTCATTGAAAACAGAAAAATTGTGAGCCATTGGCTTGTGGCTGACCAAATGGTTTTGATGGAACAATTGGGCGTTGAGCAAGCGGTGGTTTCGGGACATTAAGTAACGAGTAAAAAATAATCCTCAAACTGCTAAGATTCGGTGCAAACCCAGCATTAACCTTTTAGACAGTCCTCTGAAAGGCAGTCGTTTGGCAGTTCCCAAAAAACAAATGTGATTTTTAATTTATTCACTTTTAAAATGCAAGCCTTATGAAAAAATTAAATTGTTGCGATGCGGGTTTCGATTGCCCCGCCGTTGTTCGCGCAGATTCCGAGGAAGAAGTTTTGGCGCAAGCTGCCCAACATGCCTTTGATGTTCACGGTGTGACGGTGACCGCAGAAATGGCAGCACAAATAAAAACACTTATCACCGACGAAGTAGAAGCTGCTTAAAACGGTTTAAGCCGACAACAGCTAAGATTTGGTGTAAACCAAGTACTTTTCTTTCAGACGACTCACTGAAGGACGTTTATTGGTTTGCCTCAAAAGGCCAAATGAGACTTTTATTTTATTCGCTTTAAAAAAACAAGATAATGACAACTAAAAACTTTTTCATTTATCAATCACTACTCAATGCCAGTTTTGGCATCGGTCTTTTGTTAATGCCCCAAATGATGATTGATACTTATGCAGTTAACAAAACCGCTGTAACGGATGCCTTCGATTTTGTCGCACGCTCTTATGGCACGGCACTCATGGGTTTGGGTGTTGCGGCATACCTCATGCGCAATGCACAACCCTCGTTGGCGCGGTATGCCTTCCTGCTGGCGACCTGCGTGACAGGTGTGTTGGTGACAATTGTTCAATTAAGAGCCATTTTTCAAGGCGTTCAAAATAATATGGCTTGGTTGACGGTGCTTTTACTCGTCGTTGTGACCGCTTGGAGTGGCTTGTTGGTGTCGAAGGAAGATAAAGCCGTTTTGCAATAAATGCTTGCATTATTGACATGCACCCCTCAGTATTCCATCATTTTTTTAATCAATAAAACAATTAGCTTATGAAAAACATGAATTTACTCAAAATCGCACCCCTCAGTATTTTGTTGGTTTTTATGGGGTTTAACTCTTTAAAAGCGACAGATTATACATTCATGGGGGTTAGTGGCTCAACAACATGGCAAGCACCTTTGAATTGGGTAGACCACGTAGTACCGCCTACTAATTTGCCAGTAGGTGATAGGATATTCATTACAACGAACTGTTCTTTGGACTTCACAAGTCTTACTTATATCATGTCTGGCACGCTACAAGTCAACCAAAATGTCACGTTGACGCTCAAAAACGTTGTTGAACCAGATATGGGTTTTCGAATTATGGGAACCGTAGAAAACTATGGTACGATAGATAACCGTACAGCTATGACAATAGGTGCAAGTGGGGTTATTACAAACTATGGGGGTGCTACTTATACACTTAAAATTGCACAGTCCACACTTGGTTATTTAGAAAATGGTGGCACATTCAATAATTTGACAAATGCTACATTTAATATTGACTATGCTACAGGCTTCACCAACCAGAGCGGTGGCGTATTTCACAATAATGGTACATTCAAAAACGATTTCCTTTTTTACAATTTAGCAGGCTCTACTTTTAATAATAATGGTTTGATGACAAGCGATAATTCTGAAGGGTCGTTGACCAACGGTGGCATTTTCAATATGAATGACCAAAGCAAAATGATTGTCAATTGTACGTTTATTAATCAGGCTATTTTTAACCTCAAATTAGGAAGCGAATTAGAGATAAATAAAATTCATTCGGGTTTGCCACTCGGTGGTACTTTTAATTGGTACAACGGTGGTAAAATAACTTTAGGTGCTGATTTTACCATTAATGGTACGACTTTGACGATTCCAACAGGTGCTATTCTAAATATAAAAGCTGGAGTTGGGCTATTGACGATTGCTTCGGACAAAGTCGTTGATAATAATGGTCTTATTATCAATAATGGCAGCCTCCAAGTCCAAGGAACGGTTAACAATAGGGGTTCAATAACAAATTTAGGCTTAACTAACAATACAGGCACTGTGAATAATTTTATTGGTGGTATTGTCTATCAAAGCGGCGGTGAATGGCGAGGACTGTTACCAATACCACTAAATACACCTTCGCCTAATGGTGCTGAAGGCGTATTAGCGGCAGGTGTTTTTTATCTAAATGGCGGTTCACTATTACTGACTTCTTCGGATGCTCAATTGCCCGACCCTTCCGATGCTTCTTTTGTTTGGGGAAATGGGCTGTTTGCTGTGGGTGTAGGGGGCATCATGACTATAAGCACTGATAAAGCAATACCTGCCAATAAGAATTTTGGCGTATGGGGGCAACTCGTTATTAATGAAGGTGCGACTCTCACTAACAATGGCAATTTTTATACACTGGGCAGCATAATCACACAAGTTTATGGTTCATCTGTGATTAATGGCACATTAATCAATAACAGCCCTTTAACTGTCGGTGCTTTTAGCCAAATCAATATTGGCACCAATGGAAGACTCACTAATAATAGTTTAATCACGAGTCCTGGAAATGTTACTAATGCAGGTATATTAGACTGTATTAGTGGTGGCTTTATTAGTGAGGGCTTTACGACAAATACAGGTACTATCAATATTTCAGGAACAGGCAGCTACATTTACATTAACAATGGCATATTAAGAAATGACGGTACGATGAATGTAAACACCACTTTGCGGGTAATGAGCGTACTCACAAATAATGGTACTTTAAATCTAAATGGTGTCTTGGAATTGAACGAGGAAACGGGCAACTCTCCGTCATTGCCAAGCGGTACATTTAACTGGAATAACGGCGGCATCATAAGTATCGGGTCACAAACCAATTTTATTTTAACGACTAACTTAACTATTCCAAATGGTAGAAGACTGCGCGTATTCGGTAGTATGACGATTGAAAGCAATGCAACGCTCACTAATCAAGGTGAATTTGAGATTTATACAGTCATAAACAATGGAACGATTGTCAATAATGCTCAAATGACACCCTATAATGATGGTGGGCTAACCAACTACGGCACATTGAAAGGCACAGGTACACAATCGTGTAGTTTTAATAATTCCGGTATTTTTGCGCCAGGAGCTTCGCCCGGCTGCTATACTTTCACAGGCGGCAATGTGACTTATACAAATGGCGCAACCAATATAGATATAAATGGTTCGACAGTCTGTACAGAACATGACCAAATTGTAAACGCAGGAGTCGTCAATGTGGGCGGTGTTTTGAATGTTAATTTCGGATTTACACCACAAATCGGGGCAACTTTTCAATTATTTAGAATTACGGGTGGTGCAACAACTTATACGGGCAGTTTTACCACCATCAATGTTACACCCAGCACTATTGCCGTCGAATACGATGCCGCAACAGGCGTGCTTTCTGTCGTAGTACCCTCCCCTACGAATACCCTCCGTTCTGTTGTCAATGGTGGCAGTTGGAATTCAGCAGCCACTTGGTCAGGCAATCGTGTACCAACCGTCAATGATAATGTAGAAATAATGTCAGGGCATACCATTACAATTCCCTCAACTTCATCGGGTAGTGGTATCTGTAAAACGTTAACGATTAACTTCAACGGAAGAGTGAACTGCCCCAACAATACAAGTTTGAATGTTGGCGACGCTAACCCTGTTGCTAACGGTGGGAATAAGTCTCTTTTAGTGCGCGGCACATTGGCTATGACAGGCGGAACGGTCAATATTGCTGGCAAACTCATATTGGACGGTATAGATTATAGTGGTGTTTTGAATATAGATAATGCCTCAACAATTAGAATAAACGGCAATACAGGCGTAGCAAATACAAGTGTTTATGATGCTTTGATTCATATCATCAACAGCCCACCATTAGTTGCTAAAAGTGGTACTATTGTCCTTTATCCACACTATAACCCCAATCAAAGTCTTATCAATGCCGAAACACAAGCTCATTTTTACAATACTTCTTTTTGCAATGGTGTGACGCTTGAATTGATAGCAACGGGTGCAAAAACTTTTACTATTGCGGGTAATAACAACCTCAAATTTTATGCAGTTAAGCTGAATCATACCACAGGTACGAGTACGTTCAATTTCAATGATGTTAAAATTGGTCTATTATGGAATGGTAACACCTCTTTAGATGGTACTATCAATGAGATTAATTTTAATAATGGTTCAGTAGGTTCTATGGCTTTATACTATTATGACAAAATACATGGTTCGCTTAATATGATAAATGAATCCTGTATGCAGCCAGGAGGACTTAGCACGGGTACAATCGCACTTGATGAATTGAGGATACAGAATCCCGACGGCATAAACCTTAGTTTTTCGCTCAATTCTTCTATTAATCTGCTTAATCTACAATCTGGTTCGGTGGCATTGACAAACTCAAATATTAATCAGTCTATTGCTATTGCATCTTATTCAAATGCCAACCCGACTCGTTTTATAAATCCCAATACATTTAAACTAAAAATCCCTACAAGTAGCAACCTTCTTGAAGTGCCATTGGGCTATACAAATTCAGGCGCGTCCATTTATCTGCCTGTTAAAGGAATTTTTACAGATTGTTTAATCAGTTTGACACCCGTAACTAATGTGCCAATAGGCAATACACCCTTGCTTAAAGCCATTTCGATAACTAAATTAAACACTGCGAATCCACCCGCTGTTACGATTCAAAATTTAAGTCTTGGCTGGACGGACGCGGCTGAAACTTCTGGTTTTGCGGCTATTAGAAATAACAGTCAAATCTATAAAAAAGCAGGAACGACATGGAATCCAATAACAACCGCCACAGGTATTACAACAAGTGGTAGCCTTTATTTCAAAGATGTCCTTCAAAATCAAACGATTGACGACCCCTCAGTATTTGCTGTTATGACGAGCGTGCCGACGTGTCCCGTTCCCCAAAACATTGTTAATCAAACACTTGGTACTGATAATGCTCAATTTGTATGGGATGCTGCGAACAACGCAACAGGTTACGAAATAGAATATTATACGGGTTCAAATACGCCCACGACTTTAACACCAAGCACCCCCTCAGTATCTTTAACCAATTTAGCACCTTCAACGCTTTACCATTTGCGTGTAAGGACGAATTGTGGTAATAACAGCTTTAGCAATTGGTCGAGCTATGTTGAGTTTACAACGCCTGCAACACCGACTTGTGCCTTAACGGATGGCATTTTCCTCTATCAACAAGCACCAGGTACAGACTATGTCGAGTTTGGATGGAATGCTGTTGCGGGTGCTACGGGTTACGAAGTTGAATATTACACAGGGTTAAATACACCCACATTGCTAACGCCAAGCCTTCCTTCAGCAATTTTAACTAATTTATTACCCTCATCGCTTTATCATTTTCGCGTACGGACAAACTGTGGCAACAGTAATTTTAGTGTGTGGTCGGAAGATCAAGTATTTACCACCAATAGCGTTAGTGTTGTTATCACCTCCGCCCAAAACGGCTATTGGAACGAAACTACCACATGGGTCGGCGGCGTTGTGCCAACGGCGAATGACGACGTCATTATTGCTGCTACTCACACCGTTCAAGTTTATAACAGTGCAGCCAATTACAAAAACCTTACTTTAAATGCCAATAGCAGACTCGACCAACGCGGTACACTCATCATCGGCGGCGATTTGACCATCAACGGCACGTTTAATCACGCTTACGATATTTTCAATTCTCCTTTTATGGGTTCTACGCAAATAGGCGCAAGTAACACAAGTGCTGCCGCAGGAACACGTCTTGTTACGGTGAGTGGCGTATTGTCTGTGGGCAATGGTTTATTTGGCAATCCATTCCTTTTAGCTGGACGCATGGTTTTTATGGCAGGTTCGACCCTCGATTTAAAGCAAAATGCTAATATAACGCTCACAGGTTGGTCTGACCCGACCCCTGCGTATTTAATGGATATTGACAATCTCACGACCTTGAACATGGATAGTTACGCCTATTATGGCATCGTTGTCACACACGCTAACGATGCGCAAGCCATTATTTCGCAGGGGAGGAATTTTGCAGCGACTTGCAATTATACCAATTCATCCTATGTTCCTTTTAATTTGGCAGCCAATAACACATACTATTTTGAAAGCGCAACAAGGCAAACGATTCAATCCATCATCTTAGGTCAAAATGCCTCTTTGAATTTGTATAAAATAGAATTACGTAAATTGGAGGCAATAAGCGGCGGTAATATCTATTCTACTGACGGGCAGTTCAGTAACATTTCGGCGGGAGGTGGTACGACCCTTTATGGTGACTATACCCTTGTTGACAATTGTAATACATTCGTTCCACCGCTTTTTTCAAATACAGGTAATTTGAGTTTCGACAATAATATGACGCTCAAAGTGAATGTAACGGATTACGCCATTATGAATATTCCAATTGGCGCAAGTCAAAATGTTCTCGGCACTTTAAATATCCAAAATGGAAAGCTCATTGTCAAAGGCGGAACACTTGATTTGCGGAACGCGACGGTTACAGGTTTAAGTAATACGCGTTATTTTGAAACACAAGTCGGTACCTCACCTTACAATACACTGGGTTCTGTCTTATTACCTGCGGTTGGCACAGCACCTGTTAACTTCAATCTTGGCATCACACTGTCAAATGGTACGAGCGTTTACGCACCTGTCAATATTGTCTCGAATAATGGGAATAACAATATTTCTATCAATTTGCAGACATTAAGTGTTCCAACAGGCTATGTTGCGCCTGCAATCAAATGGAATATTACACCTTCTGCTGGCAGTTCTAATTTGACCATTACATTTACTTGGCCTGCTTCTGCCGAAAGTATTCTTTTTGCCAATAATCGAAATTCCGCAAAAGTCTATCATTACAACAGCAATACGGACACATGGGAAGAATTGCCGACTTCGGCGGTAACCACTAATTCTGATGGGTCATTTAGCGTAACAGCGTCTAATATCACTACCTTTTCACCTTTTGCAGTTATGGTTAATAATACTGTTTTAAAAGCTGAATTAATCAATTTTACCGCTAAAGCTAACAATGACCAAGCTGTTTTAACTTGGCAAACCGCCACCGAAACCAACGTCAAAAACTTCGACATCGAAAAAAGCGCAGACGGGCAAAAGTTTGAAAGAATAACAGAAGTCAAAGCCAAAAACACCCCGTCCCTATATCAAGCCTTTGACAACGATTTTTCAGCATCCGCTTACTATCGTTTAAAAATCAATGACTTAGACGGTAAAACAGACTATTCAAAAGTTGTTTTCCTTGAAAAATCCCCCTTCGGGGGCAAGGGGGCTAAAATACGCTCAAATACTGAGGGGTCTGTTTGGATAGAAACAGACACGCAGATCGAGTCCATCCATGTCGTCAACACCATCGGTCAAGTGGTGAAAACAACAAAAGACAAGCAATTTTCCATCGCTGATTTGCCCAAAGGTATTTATGTCGTGGTGGTTAAAACGAATAGAGGTTTTGTGTCTGAAGAAGTGCTGTCGCCGATGAAGTAAATCGGGTCTACCCAAAAGCCTATTAGCCTTGAAACATTAATAGTTTATAGGCTTTAGGGTAGCCCATTTCAGTTTTTTTCAAATCGCAAAAGTAAATAAGTAGTACAACTCAAATAAACGGGAATTCTTTAACACATAGGTGCTGTGTTGTTGCATCGTTTTTCCCAGTATATCTGACAAAACAAGGGTTATTTGTCGCCCTTCAAACGATTTTAAATCTATCCACGCTTCTTCGTCTGCTGGGTTCGGGTAGATTGTAAAATCAATCGTTTTTGGATTGTTCAGTTTTACGACGGCTGAATACGCTTCCATTTGATTGGTATAAGTTAACTTGATACGGTAGAAATTATCACCTACATTCGGTGCATAATCATAAAACGTCAAATATTGCATGGCTTCTTTTGACTTCACGTTGTTCTGTATTGCCAATTTTTCAAAGTTTCCTGTGGTATTGTTCATCTTTTCGGCTGTCCAATAATCCGTTTTTAAACCTTGATTAGTGACAAAAGAGAGGACATTACGTTCATATTCGGTATGAACACGGACAGCAGCAGTCACTTTTTCACTGCTTGAAAGAATAATTGGCATCGAACAATCATACTTGTTCCAGTAGGTGTAATTGCCTTTAGCATCGAGCTTTTCTATGATATACCAACCTGTCATGATAGTTGAACTAGCTGTAGAACCACCTCCGTCAACGGTCAATTTACCTTTGGGTAACATGATGTTTGCTGTTACCCTTGTATTATCTCCGTTTACTTTAAAACTCTCATTGTCTTTATTGCTATCTCCCAAATAGAAGGTAACTTTGGGACTACCAACATTGACATCCGTATTAGCATTTACGGTTACTTTGTCCTTAACTATGACGGAGGCTGGATTACTGAAATTGACGACGGTCATGCTCACATTCTGATTAACTTTATCCATCTTCAGCTCCTCCATATTAATAATTGAAGCCGTAAACGTGACATTAGCACTTTCTTCAATAGTAATCTTACAAAAATTATTACCGTTTATGGTAGCAGTTATGTTTTTTCTTACCGTAACGTTTTTGTAATTACCGTTCAATGTCGTGCCATTGACAGTGATATCAATATTGCTTAATCCTGAAGTTGAACTGCTGTAAGAATAGAATGGAGGATTTGGCCCGCCGGTAGCTGGGGTGTTTATTCTATTGATCACACTCGACGGCAAACTCACACTAATATTTTTAGCTTTGACACTGTAAGTGTCTAAAACTGTGTTTTTCGCAAACGCGGCGGTGCCTGCAGCTGCCGTTACACCAACATCTCCACCAATATAATTATTCTGTCCAAACAGAGCTTCCTCTGTCGCATATATTATAAAATCTGTCGCGTTTTGCACATCTTTAACAACCACTGTAAAGGAGCAAGTTTGGGTATTGTTCACCGCATCTTGCGCTGTCCAAGTAACAGTTGTGGTACCGATATTCCATTTTACGCCCGCCAATGATGAACCGGTGCCCGTCGTCGCACCGCTCAATACATACGTCAGTCCTGTAACACCACAATTATCCGTAGCAGTGGCATTGAATACATTTCCGACAACGCCATAGGTACATATTCCTGCATTGGTATTGTAGTTGGTAGTAGCCATAACAGGACATGCGATAACAGGTTTTTCAATGTCCATTACTGTTACCGTGAATGAACAAGTAGAGATATTCCCCCAGCACATCTTTTGCTGAGTAAGTATTGGTCGTAATACCTAATGAAAATGCCGAACCACTCGACAAACCCATTATTAAAATCGGTTGTGCAACTGCACAGACAGTTGTATTGGGTAAATTGTAATTGACAGTGGCTTTGCAATTAACATCGGCATTGACCACCACCGAAGGCGGACAACTGCTGATGGTTGAAGCGACTGGTGGCTCTGTTACCATTGCCGTAGTCGCTACCGAACAGCTATTGTTATCAGTTGCAGTGAACGTGTAGCTGCCGGCGGTTAATCCGTTAAAAGTACCCACTGGATTTTGTGTCCCAACCATTGGACTAATGGCGTAGCTAAACGGATTTACTCCGCTTGTCGCCGATATAATAACCCGACCGTCGCTGGCACCATTGCAAAGGAGACTTGTTACGACCCAATATCACAAGCATCTCTAAATGCAGTAAATTTTTTGAAAAAAGAACTGGTTTTTTCAGAAAGCCTTTCACGTTTGACTAATGATCATTATTCCGTTTATGAAACCTTTATTACTACTTTAAAAAAAATACAACAAGATTCTGCAGATGAAAAGGCGTTCAACATTGTAGAAGACTCTAAAGCTTTGCAATGGTATGAGGCGATGAAAAATTCAGAGATTCTTTCATTCAGTCAGGTATCCTCTCAGTATTTGGTAGAAGAAAAATACTATCAAAAAGAAATAGCAAAGATTGAACAACACAAAAAACAATTGCTTGCTAATAATATCCAAGAAACCGATCCGAACTATATGAGGATGACATTATCACTCTATGAATGGCAACTAAAATATGATTCTTTAAAAGGGGAATTGGCAAAGAAATACAATAGTTATTATCAATTGCAATATGGGGGAGATAAACTAACAATAAAAGAAGTACAAAATAAACTACTCTTACCCCACCAAACCCTCGTCGAGTATTTCGTTGGCGACAGCAGCCTTTTCGCGTTTGTCGTCAAACCAGATTTTTACCAAGTTATCGAAATCAAAAAAGACTTTCCGCTCGACGAATGGGTCAAATTATTGAGGGGGTCATTGAGTGCCGATAATTTCCAAACCCAAGCCGATGTGTATGCCGATATGGCGTTTCGATTGTATGAAAAACTCATAAAACCTTTTCAAGCACAACTTTCCGAAGATGTTATCATTGTGCCCGATGGCATTTTAGGTTATATCCCTTTTGAAGCCTTGTTGACGCAAAAGCCTGAAAAAGCCATTCGTTTCCACGACCATGCTTATTTATTACGTGATCATAACATTAGTTATTCTTTTTCGGCAACCTTGCTGCGTGAGATGATGCAGAAAAAGCACCATACGACTCCGAACAAATCTATCATCGCCTTTGCGCCATTTTATGACAGCGATACCGCTGCATTAGCCAAAACCTTTGGGGATGACGTTGCTATGCGCTGTAATTTATTCCCCCTCAGTAATAGTGGTGAAGAAGCCTACCGCATTGCCAAAGCCATGAACGGAGAGGCAATTGTCGGCAAAAATGCAACGGAACAGAAATTCATCGAAACGGCGCAAACCGCCCGTATTATTCACCTTGCAACACATGGACAAACCGATGATAAATCGGGCGACTATTCCTTCCTCGCCTTTGCGACCCTCAAAGACAGCCTTGAAAATGGTCTGCTTTACGTTCGTGACCTCTACAATTTGACATTGAATGCCGATATGGTCGTTCTATCTGCTTGTGAAACAGGCATTGGGAAACTGCAACGCGGCGAAGGCATTATTAGTTTGGCGCGTGCCTTTGCGTATGCGGGTGCAATATCAATCGTTACCTCACTTTGGTCGGTCAATGATGCAAAAACCAAAGATTTGATGTTGCTGTTCTACAAAAACTTAAAAAGAGGTCAATCAAAAGATGCTGCTTTACGTGGAGCCAAGTTGAATTTCATTGATAAAAATACGCATCCGAATGCCCACCCTTTCTTTTGGGCAGGGTTTATTGGGATTGGAGACATGTCGAAAATTAGATAAACCCAATATTTTCCATTAGCTAAATTCCATTTTTTTACATGCAAATAAAAATTGTTTCTTAAAAGCAAAAAAGTAGGAGCATTCAAGCAAAGGCATTTGTGTATCGTTCTGAAATAGGATGTCATTAATTCGATATTTTTTCAAGATCTGTTAGTGAGCAGAATATCCACGCAGGGCAAATAAACGGTCGTTTTCTTGACCTCATCTATAACATTTTTTTTTCTTGATTGGCACTTTTAATCACATATTGCCCAATTTTTTTAACGTTATTTTGCATCGTTTAGCCCAATCATAGCGGAAGTATGGCAGACAATCGTTCAATACGGAGTGGTGCGCCCCGTTCACGAAGGGCTTTAATGTCTTCTCGAAATGTTCGAATGGCTGGCAGTTTTTTGAATCTCTGTTCAAACGCCTTCAACAACTCCCGCGGAGTAAAGTGCCGTTTAGTTTGCAATTTTTCGTCCCAAAAATGCAGTCTGGTTTCCCGATTTTCCATATTAAATCCCTGATTTAAGATTAAAAAAGTTAAAGAAACAATTTTATGATATTAAAGTGAATTGTTAGTTGTAATTTTTCGCTCAGTTTTAAATCACAAAAAATCAACCTATGGCAACTGAAAAAGAATACACTGGACGAACACGCTCTCTCAAAATCCTATTTACCATCGTTGAAAGCCCTTTTGGTCTTTACACCCAAAGAAGAAGACATTTTAACATCTGCCTTGCAAAACTTGGGTACAAACGACAAAGCCGTTGAAAAGCTGCAAAAGATGACATTGTTCATGCCTACGATTTGGACAAAAAAGGCATTCGCCATTAACGATACAATATTCATTAGTAAAATGGGTGAAATAAAATGTACCATTTTAAATTATAAAGCAGTGTAAATCAATGCTTAAAAAATTCATCATTTATAATTCATCATTTTCTTATGCGTCTAAAACTTACTTTAAAAACACAACCCCACAGCGTCTTAGCTTTTGACCATCATCATGCTTTGCGTGCTGTCGTCTATCGCATCATCGAACAAGCAGATAGTGCTTATTCGCTTTGGCTGCACGAACAAGGTTTCACAGCTACGGGCAAAAAGAATTTTAAGCTTTTTTCATTCGATTTACTGAGGGGTCAACCGTTTCGGCTCAACTTTGATCGCAAACAAATCCTTTTCCCAACAGGTGCGGTGGATTGGACATTGGGTTTTTATATCGAAGAACCTTTGGCAAAGTTTGTTGAAGGTTTGTTTAAAAACCAAGTGTTTGAAGTCGCCACCTTAGGCACAAGAGTCAGATTTCAAGTAGAAAGTGTTCAAATCTTAGAAACACCACCTTTTTTTGAAACGATGCGTTTCCGTTGTGAAACAGGCATTTGTCTGACAGAAAAAACGGAAACAGACCGCTACGAACAATTCCGCAGCCCTGATGATGCGAATTATAAAAGACTCTTCTTCAATAGTTTAGCAGCCAAAGTACATGCCGCAACGGGTGAAACACCACTACCCTATTCAGATACTCTTTTTGATTTAAAGATATTAAGCGCACCTAAAAAATGGTCAACGCTTGTGCCACAAGACAAGGATGCAAAACCGATTCGGACGATTGGATTTAAATATGATTTCGACATCACCGCACCGATTGACTGGTTGAAAGTGGGTTATTTCGCTGGGTTTGGTAAGGGAACGAGTGGTGGGTTTGGATGGACGGAGGTTTTAAAATGATTTACGCTTCATCTGTTTTACCGAGCCATTCATTGATGTTTGTTTCAGTATAGCCTTTTTCGAGCCATACTTTCCCTGCTTCGTCACGCAGTTTTTGCATAAGAAATTTGGACATCAATTTTTTGAACTCCAATAAGACTTCATCAGAAACACCGACCGAGTAGAGTTTCAGTAATTCTATTTGAATATTTGATAAAGGTGGTGCAGGTGTTTGTAAAACCATTGCGTTATTATTTTTAGAGATTATGTAATTTAAAAAAAATACAAATCAACTTGACACCGTGCCAATACTGGCAACCTGCACATGAAGCGCGTTTATGAATTCAAGCCAACTTGTATTTGTGTACAAAAGTAAAACCTTTTTAGTACCTTTTCAACTTTATGTATATTGAGCTTGTGCTTTGTCAAAAAAAGCTTTAATCCTTTGAACTAAACTTTGAGGTTGTAATACTTTGACAGAAGAACCCATACCACCTAATTTTCGAATAAGTTCAAAATTGATTTTCAAGTGCATTTTTACAATTATGTGGTTTTCCGTTTCTTCTACCATTTCATAATGATGAAAAGGTTTTGAAATGAAATATTTTGCTTGGATAACGTCAAACTGTAATAAAATTTCTTCAACAGGCGCATTATAGTCATTGGTCATGCCAAAGACGTTTTTAAAAAATTTTTCGGCTGTAAAACTTTCAGGCATAACAAAATACTCTTTTAAAATCTCTGGTTCGTCAATTATACGTTCCAAAGCAAAAGATGTAATACCGCCAAATGGTAAAAGGCGACCAACGATATACCAACGGTTGCTGTGTTCTTGCAGAAAAAGAGGCTCTATAATATGTGTATTGATTGAAATGGATTTAAATGTTTGATAATCAAATTTGATTCTTCGTGTCGTTTCAATGGATTTTAGAAATAGGGGTAAGTGTTCCGTTCCCTTGTAAAAAGGGATTGGCTCAAAAAAGATTTTATCAGAACCACGTCCGTCTTCATCAAGTTGATACTTAACGGAGTTCTCAAATTTTTGAATCAATCCCTCTAAATTTTTAAAAATAGAAAGATGTTGGAGTTGTTTTAATGTAAGAACTAAGAATTTCAATTGCTGAATGTCTTCACGGCTAACACCAATTCCCTTTTGAGGCATTTGATAACTTTCTTTTAAGAAATAGCCTTTTATCTTTTTATCGTATGAAATTGGTGCATTATAAGGTGGGATTCTCAATTGTGCAATATCGTCCATTAATGTACTTCTTTGAACATTACAGCGCGATAGCATTTCATCAACAGATACAAATGCACCTTTTCTAAGATTCAGAAGTTCGATTATCTTCTCAAATCGTTCAAGTTGATGTTTGTTTTTAGGCATTTTTAAATTTTTTTTGAAAAAACATTTAGCGTCCGAATAGAACGGACGCTGTGAATTCACCTTTGTACCAAAATAAAATAAAATGAAATACGAACTCATTGACCAATATTTTGAACCAACAGTTTTCCAACCTACGGTACAATTATATTTAGATACAGTTTTTGCTCAAATAGTTGAGCATCACTGTATGACTGAAACGAAAGGCAAATTTCGACATTTAGATTTGTTTGACATGCCTTATTCTGTTCACATCTTGAACGGTATGATTCCCATGTTACAAATCTATGAACGATTTTTAACATTGAGCCAACAACTTAAACACTCTGATACTGAGGGGTGGTTAAAAGTGTTGATGTTGGGCTTCACTTTCCATGATTCAAATAAATTATTGCATTTAGAAATACCCAAAGGCAGGAACGATTTAGAATATGCTATCGAACAACTACATTTTGAAAAATATGAATTAGATGCTTTTTTTCCTGAATGGCAAAACTGGCGTAATGAAATTGCTTTCCTTGCTTTGGCGACAGAAAATAGAACATCCGTTTTTGCTAATCAATTCGCAGTACGTGGTGAAAAGTTTTTACGTGAAAGACTACAACCTTTTTGTCATTTAGCTGATGGTTTTGCATCAATTCAAGAGCTTAACAGTGTTGAAGAAGCATATACCGTATTGTCTAAAAAACTAAAAGAAATTGAAAATGTAATGGGTCAAAAGATGCCAATTTCATTTGTTGAAATACGGGCAAACCCATACATTTTATTAAGCCAAAATGTTTTGCAAGCGGCAAGGAAAGTATTTAGTCCAGAAAAAAAAGTGTTTTATACACTTCGAAATGGCTTTATTTATTTTGGAGAAAACGCAACGAATGAAGAATTGATAAAGATTCGTCAAGCCTTTATTGAGTTAGCTAAAAACTTAGACCCCGTTAAACTAACAAGTATTGATGCTCAAAAATGCGAATTTGGATTTATTGGTTCAGTACCATTTACGACGAAAGTTATTGACAAAATAGCGGATAATTCGGCAGATAGTTTTTTATTAATGTCACCTAATGGTAAAGACAAAATCCACAATTTTGATGATTTTGTTCAATTATTACGCAATTTATTAGATGTTTACGAAACGGCGGGTTATTCAATTGAAGTTCAACCAGATGAAAAAAGCGGGCGTTTGTATTTGCGTTTTGGCAAAAACATAGAAGAAGAAACAGATGAAGCCGATTTTAAAAAGATTTTTATTCTTCATAAAATTCAATGGCTTAATGCAAAAAACAATAAGGCATGGCAAGCGGATTTAGATACATGGACGGGTGCAAACAATAAAAAACAGGAAAAAAGCAAAAAGCCTGTTGTTATAGATTTAGACAGGATTGATAATTTTAATAGCGCACTACCAGAACCAATTGGCGACCTTAAAACAGTTGCTGATGTGGTTAATTTTATTGAAAACTGTACTAATTCTTCGGCAGGGATTTTAAAAACAGTATTAAATTTCATTAAAACAAATCAAGTTTTGGCTGAAAAAGGTACCCCTCAGTATATCGCTGAATTAGAAGAGAATATTATCAATGCTTTTGATAAACCGATTGAATTAGTTGTTAGAGAAGGTTTATTGAATGATTTTGTTGGACGTTATTTTTATGCTTTTGGTAATGAAAATTGGTCTTATTTGACAGATAATTATCAACCTTCGATTCCACATAAAAGCAAAATGTGTGCTTTTACAGGTGGAATCGCTACGAAGCCTTATACAGAAGGTGTCGCTTTTGGTATGAAAGCACGTGGTTTTACAAATCGAACAATTACGTCACTCGCTAATACACAATCTTTTATTTCAGAACTGTATGCGGAAGAAAACAAATTGCGAAAAACTCATTTTTCAGATGCTTCCGATGCTAATTTGATTATTTATAATGATTTTTTTGAAACCAATTTAGATATCAACCATGATGTAATTCGGTCAACAGCTAAGGTTAGGAATTTAAACTGGCTTAATAAAACAACAATTGAGTTTGATAAAAATGCAAACTTTGAATTAAACCTATTCAATCTCACTTTTTCAAGAATTGACTTTAAAATAAAGCCTATTTTTTATTTTGTTCGTCGGGCATTATTGTTGGTTAAAAAATTGGGTATTCGTTCATTTGTTACGGGCATCATGTCACCTTATCAACCACATAAAGCGGTTTTTCATTTTGAACAAGCACCTACATTTTTGAAACAATTGGGTTGGCATCAAGTCCGATTATTGGAAGTTGAAGAAGTCTTATCGGAAATGACTTTATTGCTATTGTACAATCCAAAAATGCTTGAATCAAATCTTTTAAAAGTAGCAAAAGATAGGCGTTCTTATTTTCAATTATTTGACAAATTGAAAGATGACGACAAAAAGAAAGTTCGTCCACGCCTTGAACATTTTATTTCATCATTTAAAAACAGGTTTCCAACCATGACGATTACAGAAGAATTAGTAGAATTGGCAGTCAAAATTGACCAAGCCAATTACAAAAGTAGTGGCGCACAAGAAACGTGGCTTATTCGTACAGCAACTGATTTTTTGCGACAACTCATTAAACAAGGCTATGAACGCGAGGAAATCATCGGAAAAATTTCAGGTGAAATCTATCGAAAAATGAAAAATGAATATGTTGAAGACAAACTCAACACAATCGAAAATTTTTCAACTGCCGTCTATGATGTGCTTTACATGAAAGGCTGGCGCGGTCAAATTCCTATTTCAGATGACCAAAAGAAATGGATTTATGAATTTGCTTTTGTTTACAAAAAGCGTTCAACAGAATTGGCTAATCAACGTCAAGCTGCATCAGCAAAAGCAAAGGCAGAATTGACCCCCTCAGTATAAAATCAATTTTTTGACATTTTTAAAACTAAGATAGACAATGGAAGAGTTATTTAAAATCATCCCGAAAGACTATTTTGCTACCGATTTAAAGAAAAATACATTGGGTAGCATCAAATTAGCTTTCCTCCGTGAAGTCACGGGCAACTTGATTATTCGCAATAATTATGCTGATGAAACAACAATCTTTCGCTTATCAAATGAGCGTGAAGTCGTTGAAATCCCTGCAAGAAAACTCAAAAGCAAAGAGAAATTGTTGGGTTTAAAAATCTGCCGACAATTCGGTGTCGTTGATGAATCGGTACGCTACAACGTTATCAATTCATCTGAAATGTTAGCAAATCCAAATTCCATTTTGTTTGGCGATTCCGTAACAAAGGAAAATGAAGCAATTGGTTTGAAAAGTCGGGCAATTTATGATTGGGCTTATTCCATACGTGACGTTTCTCAAATTACTGGAACACTCCAACATAACGCATTAAGCGAAGGTGGCACAATGTGGGATGAAGAAAAGGGCGAGTTACGAAAATCGCTTTTCCAAGTTCAGTATGTTAAACCTGGCACTTTGTTTCCGCATTTTATCACAGTTGAAAATGTGTCAGTTGAATTGTTTTTGCATCTTTTGTCTTGTGTTTTATATCAAAACAATTACGGCGCACAAGACAGCACAAGCGGCGCAAATTTGAGAAATCACCTTATTGGCGTTGGTTTTTCAAGGTTTGAACAACCTGTCAACAGTTATTTGATTGCTAAAAACTGGAAAAATGAAACCGTCAATTTTGAAACAGTTTCAGCAGCTATTAGCACAACGATGTCAAACGCCTACGGAAAAGGGTTTGCAACAGGTGATAAGTTGACAACGTTTATGACCAGTTTGCATGAAAATGATGCTCAATTAAAAAGTGTTTATGCAAAAGCTAAAACCGATTGCTTAACATTTACAAACAGTATTGGAATAAAGGTTAAAACGCCTAAGCCCAAAGCTGATAAAACTAAAAAAACAGAAGATAATGGCTAAAATCCTAAAATTAACCTTACTGAATCACCTGTTTTATTATACTGAAATAACAGGTGGTGGTGCGTCAACGACTTTGACGGGTGGTTTTATTGGAGATTTAGCATTGACTTATGCTTTTGCAAATGCTTTACGACCAATGGAAATTCAGCATAGAACGCAACCTAACTATGGCGAAATTCGAGATTTTGGGTTTTACTGTACTGTTGCGCGACCCCTCAGTAGGTTAATGCCGACAGATATTTACACCCAAAATACTTTATTTACAGACGGTTATCCCGACCTTGATAGTATTGATAAATCTGGAAAATCGCCTTATAAAAATTATCGCCAAACACAAGGCTATGCAATAGGTAGTGAGTTTGTCGCTTTGTGGTTAGGCAGCGATGAACAATTACCTTCTGTTGTGCGCGTAGGTCGAGCAAAGGAAACTCTTGTTAAAATTGAAGAAATTGCCCCCCCTCAGTATGCAAGCTTTCAAAAAACGTATGGTGATGATTTCTGGTTAAATGCTTTTTCATTGCGAACTATTTTTGACAATACCAGCAAAGCTGTAAAAGTTTTGAGCCGAACACCCAAAGCACGTTTACAATTTGTCGTAGAACAATACAATTTAATGCAGCATTTATCGCTAACCGATGTGCAAGAGATTTTTGAACCTATTTTCAAAAATTGATTTATACGGTTTTAATATCCAATTCCGAAGGAATTAAACATGAATAGAATAATCAAAGAACGTTTCCTAAACTCCGAAGGAGTTGAACTTTGATTATTAATGTATTCATGTTCAACTCCTTCGGAGTTTGGGATTTTGCCTTATTATTTTCTATTCATGTTTAATTCCTTCGGAATTCTGATAAATTTTAACAAATGAGTTTTCAAATTAGCGTTAAACCGCAATACGTTCCATTAACAACTGAAAGAGAAATCATTGGTGGAAAAGATTGCTTGTTGCATGAAGTACAAAGGCGTATGAAATTGGATTTTGATAAATTACCAGAGTTTACCGTTATCGCTGCGCCAACAGGAACGGGTAAAAGTTATGCTTTCCCTTTTCCTGTTTTAAAGTCAAAAGCCAATGAAGACTTTTATGATATCCATAATAAAAAAGTAAAAGGGCTTATTGTATTACCTACAAATGCGTTGATTAACGAATTAACTGCAAGTTTTAAAGAGACTTATCCGCAATTAACAATTAGTCGGCTAACAGGTGTAGAACTTGATGAACGACAAGTAAAAGGTTTTGCGCGTTGGGAAACTGCATTGAGTATTTGCAAAGAGAATGATTTAGTTATCACAAATCCTGATATTATAAACTTTGCAATGCACGGCGGTTATCATCAATATTCTTATGAAAACAAAACGGGTGCAAGAGAATTTCATAATTTCCTTGCGCTATTTCAATACATAATCTTTGATGAATATCACCTTTATGACGAAGCTCAAATAGCGAATCTATTGACATTAGTGAAGTTACGAGAATGGCTTTTACCCGAACATAAAATGCGCTATTTCTTTGTGTCCGCTACACCTGAACCAAATTTGATAGAAATATTGAGGGGGGAAGAATATATCGTTGAAGAGATTACTGAAAAAATTATAGCTGCACCTGAAGATGCACGTCCAATTCACGGAAAACTTGATGTGGAGTTTATTCAAACCAAAAAATGGCGAGATATAATTGAAGAAAAACAAACTGAAATAGAAAACGAAATTGAAGAAGGGCGACGGGTTTTATTGATAGCCAATGAATTAAGAGAAGTTCAGTTATTGGTTGAAATACTTAGAGAAATGTTCCCTAATTATCAAGTAGCTGAAAGTTCTGGATATTGGACAGATGATATTGAAACTGCCAAAATCATTGTGGCAACAAACAAGGCAGAAGTAGGTGTGAATTACAAAGTTGAGTATTGTATCATGCAAACAGGGCGTTATTTTAGAAATTTAGTTCAACGTTTTGGGCGTGTTTCACGAGGCGATTTGTCGGGAAAAGTGATTATACTAATTGAAGACGAACCTCTTTTTCGGAAACTAAAAAAGGCATTTTTACCTGCAAATACTGAGGGGGTCAGTTATTATGATTTTTTAGAGCGTTTACGTCAATATTTTCAAGAAAGAGTTTTTTATAGCCAAATTGTTCCGTCATTTATGGGTGAATACATGTGGTGCATTCGCAACAATATTAAGCGTTATCAAGAACATAATACTTGGATGTATTTTGATAATCGAATGGAATCTGTTGATTTTTGGCACAGTAAACACTTTCAAAAAGTTAGGAAAAGCTACTTTCTTATTAATGACATTGACAGAATTATTATTGCAGCAATAAAAAGAGCATTAAATAAAGAAACTATCAGTAAATTAGAAAAGCATTGGCGTAAAGACCTTGCAAGATTATATGGTTATCCTAATGTTAGAGATTGGGTAATGTGGTGGGAAGATTATCTGAAAACATATTTAGCGTTTAGAAATAGCTCGAAAACGGTGCAAATCATTGATAAATATCGAAATCAAGAAGTTAATTATTCCCTCGATTGGATTTTACAACATCGGGAAATAATCAAAATTGAACGAGACAAAGAAGGAGAACCTATCCGCTATATCATTGGAAAATTTAAAGAACGCGATAAAGATTTACAATATGAAGTGTCAACATTACCGAGTATTGGTGCAAAAGAAAATTGTTTTATATCTTTTCAAGAATTAAGAAGTGGTATGTTAGATAAAGTATTTTGCAGAGCAATAAATCGGATTATAGAAAAGAATAAACGAAACGTTGAAAGTCATAATCAATGGCAATTAGATTTGGGAGAAAAGCTATTGGAATTGGCAAAAACATTTAATAGCAAACGGCTGCGAATAGTAGATATTCAAATTAATGATTCATTTTCTTTTAATTAGCAAGTTTGAAAGAAGGAAACACCAATATCCCTACTACTGGATAAAAGAATAGCGTTTTACGAAAAAAGTCGCTTTTGTCATTCAGTCGGAATCTCTTTTGCGTATTCGTTAACAGCAAACAGATTCCAACTGAATGACAAAAGCGACAAAAAAAAAGCGACATAACATAAGCAACAGGACAAAAACCCATTGATACTGAGGGGGGGGCTATTTCAAGATTTTTGTCACCTATTTGGTTGTTTTTATCGCTTTGGGGGTATATAAAGGCTATTTTGTTGCTTTAACCTTTCATTTTTGTATTGTGCATTACCTTTTTTGTATTGTACAATACCATTTTTGTATTGTACATTACCTTTTTTCTATTGTGCATTACCTTTTTTGTATTGTGCATTACCTTTTTTGTATTGTACATTACCTTTTTTGTATTGTCCATTACCTTTTTTGTATTGTATATAACCAATTTGATTATCTGCAATACAAAAAAAGGTTTGTCGAAAAGCTTTTTTGAATTGTACAATACAAAAAAAGGTCAATGCCCTTTATACGACATTGACCTGTGAGGAAAAACAACCGAGCGGTTCAACAAAAGATTTTATCCCACTTTTGCGGGTGTGCTGGTGCCGTTTTTCTTGTTGCGTCTGGCTTCCAATTTATTGAAGTCTTTTTCGATTTGGGTGTCCGATTTGCGTTTTGGCGAAATAGAGGGCAAATCCTTGTACTTTTCAATGACCACCGTGTTGTTGGCATCAACATCAATGTAAAAGTCCTCGGCATTGGTCCAAAAGAAACGCAAATCGGAGGAAATGATGTCGCGCAAAGCTTTCGAATGTCCTTGGTCTTGGCTTTCGAGTGCTTCGACCTCTTCCAATGCCGTATGGGCTTGTGATTTGTAGACAAATTCGGCGACATCGTACTTGGTGCTGGTGACCAATTTAGGGTTGTCTTGCACAAAAGGCAACCATTTGATAGCCGAAGGAACGTCTAAGGTGTTCACTTTGCCCGTTGTGGTTTTAACAACATCGGCGAAAAATTCACCTTTTAGCCGATTGTAATCGGCGTGGGCTGCTTTTAAGGCAGTTAACTTGTCGGTTGGGAAACCGCGCTCTGGGTTTGAGTCCATTTTGAAAAAAAATTTTAATCGTTAAGAAAAATTAGATTTAACAAGGGTCGTTGGTAAAACTATTTCGTTTTGTATCTTCTTAAATATTACTCCAAATTTAATATAAAAAAAATGTAATAGTCAAGAGACAAACATAGTTTTGTTATAAATCATAGCATTTTTTTTCAAATTTTAACATTTGAGATGTGTAAAATTTTCTTTTAAAGCAGTTTTTAATTCAAATGATAGGATAAAATGGTTTTTTTGTCATTCTGAACGCAGTGAAAGAATCTGTTTTTCTGTTTATTCAGATTCTTTCACTGCGTTCAGAATGACAAAAAACAGTATTATCAATACAATAAAAACAATGAAAAAACCATCAAAATCTTTTTCAAAACAATATCCCTATCTCACCTATTGGATAGAAGATTGGGGCGAAATGGAAACCACCAACGGGGATTGGGGGCATCCAAGAATCAGACTCATAGACATGGGTGGTACATGCTACGAAGATTATGAATCCAAATCGCATGAGGAAGCTTTAGAGAGAGCCGAAAAACACCTCCGCGAAGTAGATTTCCCTGACCGTTTCGATAAAGAAACCATTGAGTCATTGGAGGACGAGTACAAGAATAGAGGTTAAAACGTTGTTATACGGAGGGGTATGAGACGATATGACTTTATCTCTAAGCGAATTGAGTTTGTAATAGTTCCACAAACTCTTCAACTTTAATGACTGTTATTTTGGGAAATTCTATGTTTTTGAGCACATTAAAATGACGGTCATTGGTGACTATAAAGTGAGCGTTAAAGGCAAAAGCGGTGTCCACGAATTTATTATCATCTGGGTCATTGGGTATTAGTTCTAAGACAATTCTAAGGCGTGGATTAGTCTGCATTTAGGAGTTGTTCTGAAATACTGTCATCGTATCCTTTTTCATAGGCAACTTGTTCAGCCCGTTTGCGGGCTTTATCAAGCATAAATTTGGCAATCATGCGCTTGATTTCCAGCAAATCTTCATCGGGTAATTGCGTAGCGAATACTTTCAGTAACTCGGTTTGTAGGTTAGTGAGTGGTGATTGAATAGTCAAACCCATTGTCAATTATTGTTTTTTCAAGTGATGAAATAAATACGGTTATTTTTTACAAAAATACATTTAAAATCTAAATTAAACGCAATTTTTAACATCATGGCACACATCACCGCAACCCACGTCAACTATTACCACATCTGCCACCGCAAATTGTGGTTATTCAGTCATGGTATCAACATGGAACATACGTCCGATTTGGTAACAGAAGGCAAATTGATTGGTGAAAACACCTATCCACAACGGGCAGAACGCTACACAGAAGTCGAATTCGACGGTGTGAAAATTGACTTTTATGATGCCAAAAACAAAGTGGTGCATGAAATCAAAAAATCAGCGAAAATAGAAGCGGCACATCGTGCACAAGTCAAATATTATCTGTGGGTGTTGGAACAAAACGGCATCACAGGCGCACGAGGCATCTTGGAGTATCCAAAACAGCGACATACTGAGGGGGTTGAGTTGACAGATGAAGATAGGTTGTTGATTCCTGATTGGGTGGCAGCGATTGACCGCATTGTGGACAGCGATACGTGTCCGAAAGTAATTAATAAACCGATGTGTAAAAAGTGTTCTTATTATGAGTTTTGTTATACGGAGGAGTAGTTTTGAATTATAAACGAGGGTTGTAAAGTTTTAAATCCTCAATAAAATCAAAGTCCTTGCGATTGTGCGTAAACAATTCAACGCTATTGGCAACAGATGTAGCCGCTATTAAGGCATCGGGAATAGCCATACCCATATCCTTGTAACCAAGCATAAATTGAATAAACAATTTTGAGGTGTTTTTATCTATATGCAACATATTGAATTTACGAATAAGGTCGCGTGTTTGGAGCGTTTCACGCTTACGCATACCAAAATAAATTTCCGCAACGGATACGACAGAAATAGCCAATCTTTCAAATCCTAAAAAATCTAATTCTTGAGTGATACGTTCATCGCCATGAAAATAATCTATGAAGATATTCGTATCACAAAGCACTATTTTTTTCGTTGCCATGCCTTTTTACGAAGTTTTTGAGCATCTATTTTGGGTCTTTTTTTCCAAATGCCCGCATAATCAGAAGGTTTTTCTGTTGCTATATAGCTGCCTTTAGTGAGAGAACTGTCAGCCGACTGTAAGGCAGATTGTTCTGTTTTTTTTTCAGTATCTGTTTTTCTGGTTACATCATCAACATATTCAATGGTTTCAAGGAAATCTGCCAACATTTGGGCTGTATGACCAGACTTGACTGTAACGACTAAAGTTTCCATATTTTTAATATTTTGACAAATATAAACCCTTTTCTTTCATTCTCAAAATTAAGTCCAGCCGAAATATGAAACGTTCCTAAGAAAATGCGCGCGTGCCTTAGCAAGACTGATGAATAAATTGAGTCCGAGTAAACGCTCTAACTCATTAGATTCTTCGATAGAAATGAGACCGTCTTTCTTTTTATATATTAAGTCTTCTACTCTATCAGACATAGACTGAGGCGCTTTCAATCCGATAATCATCTCGGGATTCATTTGTGCAATGATGTCGGCAACATCACCGAAGGCTTCTGTGATTGTCATTATTTAAATGATTTATTTTTTTTCAAAATAGATGACAAACTTACTGATTTTTTTAGAAAACAACAACCTAAATTCAAAAAAATGAAAAGACCTTATTACCTATTCAACGGTGGCACAATGAGCCGCAAAGACAACACCCTATGTTTTGTCAACGACGTACCCGACGAAAATGGCGAGAAAAAACCGCCCAAATACATTCCCATCGAAACCGCTTCCGAATTGTTTGTTTTCGGTGCGCTCAATGTCAATGCGGCTTTGCTCACGTATTTGGGACAACAAAGCGTCGCCGTTCATTTTTTCGATTATTACGAACATTACACAGGCTCTTTTATGCCAAAAGAATATCTATTGGCGGGCAAAATGCAAATAGAACAAACAAAAGCCTACCTTTCTCCCACCCGACGGTTGGCGATTGCACAAGCCTTTATCGAAGGAGCTTCGTTCAATATGCTCAAAAACCTGCGCTATTATGACCGTCGCGGACGTGATATGGAACCTTTGATTGAACAAATCGAAAACTATCGCATCAGCCTACCCCTCAGTAAAACCGTTCCAGAACTCATGGGACTCGAAGGCAATTGTCGGCAAACCTATTATGCGGCATTTGACTTGATTATCAATGATTTTGAGATGGGCAATCGGTCTAAACAACCACCTTCGAATGAAGTCAATGCGCTGATTTCGTTTGGCAATATGTTGTGTTATACGCTGGCGTTGGACCAGATTTATCACTCGCAACTCAATCCGACCATATCGTTTTTGCATGAACCTGGTGCCAGACGTTATTCGCTGGCTTTGGATGTGGCAGAAGTCTTTAAACCCCTGCTCGTTGACCGCATGATATTCAAACTGCTGAACAAAAAAGAGATTAGAGAGCAACACTTCGATAAAAACTTCAATGGCTGTCGGCTCAACGACGCAGGGCGAAAAATTGTGGTGCGAGAATGGGACGAAAGGCTGAAAGAAACCATCAAACATCGTACATTGGGGCGCAATGTGAGCTATAAACATCTGGTCAAATTGGAATGTTATAAACTGCAACGATACATTTTGGGCATAGACGAAGCCTATAAACCTTTTAAAATTTATTGGTAGATGTATGTGATACTGGTGTACGATTGCGGCGAAAAACGCGTTGGCAAGATGTTGAAACTCTGTCGGCGATACCTCACTTGGATTCAAAACTCGGTTTTTGAAGGCGAATTGTCGGCAGTGCAGTTGAAGGAACTGAAAATAGAAGCCGCCAAACTGATGGTCAAGACCGAGGATAGTCTCATTATCTTCAAGAGTCGGCAAGAGCGCTGGTTAGAAAAAGAGATTATGGGTATTGAAAAAAACTCGACGGACAATTTTCTGTAAATCATTGAAAAAGAGCCCATTATACAAATTATACTGAGGGGGGTGTTGTCGGTCATTCTACATTTCTACCACAAAGTTCCTTGACCTGCTGAATCAAATTTATAACGCCTTGATAATCAACGCTTTTACAAGTTGTCGCTGCCCTATGAAAAACATCGAATTGGGGAGCGACAACTTGATAAAAAACCATCCGACAAAACTGCCGAAGAAAACAGTTATCGAAGAGATAAAAAGGCACATTAAATTCTTTTGATAAGAATAAATTGCGATATTTGCAGAATAAAATATTGTCGTTGGATTTGGATAAAACGGCTTTTAACCGCACCACTTTGGAATTGAAACGACATTGATAATCCGCGCGCCCCGATTAGTTGGATACTTTTAACCGCACCACTTTGGAATTGAAACATATGCGCGAAGCCGTAAAGCGGTATCGGAGCAATCCTTTTAACCGCACCACTTTGGAATTGAAACATCGCCAATAAGCTTTGCTCAAAAGCCGATAAAGTCTTTTAACCGCACCACTTTGGAATTGAAACAAAAGAAAAACAGACCCCTCAGTAGTCACTTATAACCTTTTAACCGCACCACTTTGGAATTGAAACTTTGAGTGTTTGTACTGACATAATAGAATGTTCCTCTTTTAACCGCACCACTTTGGAATTGAAACAGGGTTTGTCGCTAAACTTCTACCTATTTGTTTGTTGCTTTTAACCGCACCACTTTGGAATTGAAACTGAACAAAATAATCACAAATAGCCTGTTGATATGGGTCTTTTAACCGCACCACTTTGGAATTGAAACCAGTAAATATTCGGAATTTGACAAGGGCAGGCGCCCCTTTTAACCGCACCACTTTGGAATTGAAACTTCGGTACATCACATCGTTGGGAAAGTCTTTTTGGCTTTTAACCGCACCACTTTGGAATTGAAACTTTGTGGTCAACTCAAAGGACACCTTTCCGTCCTTCTTTTAACCGCACCACTTTGGAATTGAAACTGCGCTGCTTATGTCGGTTTGGCAAACTTTATACTCCTTTTAACCGCACCACTTTGGAATTGAAACAAGATTTGAAGGTTTTTACGCCACCCAACTCTTTTACTTTTAACCGCACCACTTTGGAATTGAAACTCTCATATTCTGTCAAAAGTCCTGCGCCCATTTCTCCTTTTAACCGCACCACTTTGGAATTGAAACATACAGACACCTACCGAGACGCTAACGGAAAAGGTGCTTTTAACCGCACCACTTTGGAATTGAAACGAGGAAGGGCATGGGAGCAAACGGCAATTTGTACGCACTTTTAACCGCACCACTTTGGAATTGAAACATGTTTAGGGTTATACGCCAACGCCAGCGTGAAGAACTTTTAACCGCACCACTTTGGAATTGAAACTGAGCCTCCACTTCGCAGCCTTGCCAAACTACCCCTTTTAACCGCACCACTTTGGAATTGAAACATCGGTGTTACAGGCGATGTGGCGGTAAAATATCGCCTTTTAACCGCACCACTTTGGAATTGAAACATCGTTGCTACAATGGATTTATTAACACAATTAGACTTTTAACCGCACCACTTTGGAATTGAAACCGAATTTCTTTACAGCGATTTGCTCTCAGCTTCAACTCTTTTAACCGCACCACTTTGGAATTGAAACCAATAAAGCCTATTGGTCAAGCTCTTGAATTGCCTCTTTTAACCGCACCACTTTGGAATTGAAACTCGGCTTGTCTTTGACCCTGCCCGCTGCCATCGGTGCTTTTAACCGCACCACTTTGGAATTGAAACAAGGGTGGGAGTTATTTCTTGCTAATTGACCAATTACCTTTTAACCGCACCACTTTGGAATTGAAACATTACGATGCCCCCTTCAACTGTAAAAGGCGTTGACCTTTTAACCGCACCACTTTGGAATTGAAACTCAATCCAAAAGTCAACTTGGGCAACCCCAAGCGAGCTTTTAACCGCACCACTTTGGAATTGAAACCGACAGGAGGGGTTGTTACGTTGCCGAAGAAGTCTTTCTTTTAACCGCACCACTTTGGAATTGAAACTGTACACTTTTGTATGCACTTTTAAAAGAAAGTTTCTTTTAACCGCACCACTTTGGAATTGAAACACCCAGAGGGTTCGGCAGGGGGATTGTCAGACAGCCTTTTAACCGCACCACTTTGGAATTGAAACTTCAATTAAATGCTGATAGTGGCGGCGTGGTCATTACTTTTAACCGCACCACTTTGGAATTGAAACGCAACTTCGCCGCAATTTCCTCGCTTTTCGATATTTCTTTTAACCGCACCACTTTGGAATTGAAACGAAGGAGGCGACGATTTACCATTTTAGTTAAGTTTTCTTTTAACCGCACCACTTTGGAATTGAAACTGAGTGGAGGCGCATGGACGGACGAAGGCATTATTCCTTTTAACCGCACCACTTTGGAATTGAAACATCGTTACCACACAGACACCAATTGAGGTGTCTAAGCTTTTAACCGCACCACTTTGGAATTGAAACGCTGTTGCGGACACTTTTGCAGTTTCAGCAGGTATCTTTTAACCGCACCACTTTGGAATTGAAACTTTACAGCTGTGACCGCCGAAGCTCCTGTGATTTCAGCTTTTAACCGCACCACTTTGGAATTGAAACAATTTAGCCATTTTTGTAATGGGTCGGTTAAAATACTTTTAACCGCACCACTTTGGAATTGAAACTCGTTTGTGCCGCCGCCTTTCGGTCTATGTGAAAACTTTTAACCGCACCACTTTGGAATTGAAACTGATTTTCCGCATTTCTCTATGGATATGCCCTTTGCGCTTTTAACCGCACCACTTTGGAATTGAAACCTTTAAACGCGGTTGAATCTAAAAGGCATGCGCCTCTTTTAACCGCACCACTTTGGAATTGAAACCGGGTCACGATTTGGGTACATAAGCGGGACACCTTGCTTTTAACCGCACCACTTTGGAATTGAAACTTGCAAACGGTTTGCCGTTGTTCGGCGATGATATCACTTTTAACCGCACCACTTTGGAATTGAAACAATCCGTTCTCGAATCCGAAGCGGTCGAATGGTTCGACTTTTAACCGCACCACTTTGGAATTGAAACGAAGGAACAACAAGCAAGAAGTTAGAAGGAAAGGAACTTTTAACCGCACCACTTTGGAATTGAAACAAAGTCCGATTTCTTCCAAGCGGTTACGGTACGGTTCTTTTAACCGCACCACTTTGGAATTGAAACCATCGAAAACGCCGCACTACGTGCGAAACTCGAAACTTTTAACCGCACCACTTTGGAATTGAAACTGTACAGACGAATATTGCACAGAGAAGCCCAATTGTCTTTTAACCGCACCACTTTGGAATTGAAACGGCACACGGCGAAGGCGGCGGCGATGGCGGGAAAACCTTTTAACCGCACCACTTTGGAATTGAAACTTGCCCGCATAGTTGTCATTTGTGTTGTTGATGCTTGCTTTTAACCGCACCACTTTGGAATTGAAACATGGTTCGTTTTTACGGTAGGCGTTCCATGCCCGGTACTTTTAACCGCACCACTTTGGAATTGAAACTTGCAGGAAGGTTGTTGTAATGGTGTGGCATCACAAACTTTTAACCGCACCACTTTGGAATTGAAACTTCGCAATATTACACCGCAGTATGAGCCGCCATTTGCTTTTAACCGCACCACTTTGGAATTGAAACATGGTTATAAAAAGGGTATGTTCAGCGTTCTCCAACTTTTAACCGCACCACTTTGGAATTGAAACCCGAAAGAGCAGGACCTGAAAGATGTCCGACGACAGCTTTTAACCGCACCACTTTGGAATTGAAACTAATCTCGCGCAAAGATAAGCGAACCGATAGGCACGTCTTTTAACCGCACCACTTTGGAATTGAAACAGGATTATTGGAACATCGGGAAGAATATCGCCGCCGCCTTTTAACCGCACCACTTTGGAATTGAAACGTGTTTTTGTCAATCATCACATCGCCATTGCCCGCCTTTTAACCGCACCACTTTGGAATTGAAACAGTAGGGGAAGTTGCCATCAATCCAAAAGTCAACTCTTTTAACCGCACCACTTTGGAATTGAAACAAAAGAAACTGTTGAATAGACTGAATCGCCGTCCGACTTTTAACCGCACCACTTTGGAATTGAAACCCTGAAAATAGCCCAAAAGCCTGCCCGATGATTGTGCTTTTAACCGCACCACTTTGGAATTGAAACATTGCTGTCTTTGCACAGGATAGCCTTAACTTGACCTTTTAACCGCACCACTTTGGAATTGAAACTTCTCATCTTTAAATTACTGAGGGGGTAGTAGCATCCTTTTAACCGCACCACTTTGGAATTGAAACTGTCCAGCCGCCAAAATGCCGAACAACATAGATTTTCTTTTAACCGCACCACTTTGGAATTGAAACAACATCAAAATCACAATTGATACGACCCATACCAACTTTTAACCGCACCACTTTGGAATTGAAACTTATTTACCTTTTTTATGCTTATTGTAGGCATCCATGCTTTTAACCGCACCACTTTGGAATTGAAACTTTGTCGGTACAACTGCACGATACGAAACAACAAAACTTTTAACCGCACCACTTTGGAATTGAAACAAAGACGAAGATTCCGCCGTCATGGTGGATTTGAAGCTTTTAACCGCACCACTTTGGAATTGAAACATTGAATAACGCCTACGTTTTCGTACCAATCCCAACGCTTTTAACCGCACCACTTTGGAATTGAAACCCGATTTGGTTTCTTTACCCGCAAACGGATAGCCAGCTTTTAACCGCACCACTTTGGAATTGAAACTTGTATAGTAGCATTTGTCCGATTCGCAAAACCAGACTTTTAACCGCACCACTTTGGAATTGAAACATTTTCAACTGTCCGAAATGGATGCGCCACAGGCAACTTTTAACCGCACCACTTTGGAATTGAAACAAAGGTTTCTTTTGTTGCTTTGTAAGACGGCTTTATGCTTTTAACCGCACCACTTTGGAATTGAAACAAAGTTAAAAGGTAAAATAAACTCTTTTGCGTCTTTCTTTTAACCGCACCACTTTGGAATTGAAACTGAGTAATTAATTGCCTGTGTAACTCATAGCCGTCTACTTTTAACCGCACCACTTTGGAATTGAAACAAAAAATCAAGTTCATTAACGTGGACGATTCCCAAACCTTTTAACCGCACCACTTTGGAATTGAAACCAAGTAAATGACCGTTGGCATATCGTTACTGAGGGCTTTTAACCGCACCACTTTGGAATTGAAACAAAGTCAAAGCATCGGGCGCATAAATGTCTTTTGCGCTTTTAACCGCACCACTTTGGAATTGAAACTGAACATAAGTAGCTTTATAAATGCCCTGTATCTTCTTTTAACCGCACCACTTTGGAATTGAAACTTGGGATTTAGCAGGGCTGCAAAAAATTGGCAATCGCTTTTAACCGCACCACTTTGGAATTGAAACGCAGTTAGCAATTACAGGCAACATCGTACCTCCAATTCTTTTAACCGCACCACTTTGGAATTGAAACATTAGTTATTATAATTTTGGCGGCGGCGATATTCTCTTTTAACCGCACCACTTTGGAATTGAAACGGGCAAAGCAACAGGCTTGGACATGAGGCAATTTCTTTTAACCGCACCACTTTGGAATTGAAACAACATTTTTAATAATTCCTATCGAGTTCTCAACAGACTTTTAACCGCACCACTTTGGAATTGAAACCTCAATAAAGTCGTCACCCAACTGGACGACCTTAAACTTTTAACCGCACCACTTTGGAATTGAAACTGAGGTGAACTTCTTGAATGTCGGCGTACATTTCGCTTTTAACCGCACCACTTTGGAATTGAAACCAAGGAAAGGAGGCTTTTTTGTTTTTAGCTAGTCTGCTTTTAACCGCACCACTTTGGAATTGAAACAGAACTATTTACCTGAACCTGTCCTTTGCA
>JAYVFS010000098.1:0-14531 GCA_043772905.1 Saprospiraceae bacterium
CTTTTTTGGAAAAAATATCTCGTCTTGTGGGTCACGCATGTGTGCGCCTCGCATGACACGCCATTGCGCTGCCGTCAAACCATCTCCGTGCCAAGTAGCTGTGAAATGTGCCGCATCATCTTGCAAGTTTTCTCTGACCATCCAACCGTATTTTCGATGTGGGTCAGTGCCTGATTTTGGAAATTCAAAGTCGGCAGTGACAATAAAATCACCTTTAATACGGCTGGCAGCGTAATGGAATTCATCGCGATTGAACCAAATATTGTAGCCCGAACCTTTCAAGGTGTATTCTTGTTTGGCGGCATCGTAGGAGGAGCTACCTGCCAATTTGGGTTTGCCGACATCTACGGCTGTGTCAAAGACACCTATTTTAGACATTTGAGCAAATGCAGTATCCAACATAGATAGGAATAAGACAACGGAAGTCAAAAATTTAAGATTCATAACTTTGTTAATTAATTGATTTTAAATAAAAATTGTTGTTTAGTTTCAGCAAATTTGTTGCAGATTTTTCGATTCTAAATAAAACAAGAGTAGTCATTTTTATTTAAAAAATAGCCTGTTTTTGTTTGAAAGCACACATAATTTCGATTAACAACCAATTGCGCTTAAAATTTGAATATTGCTACACAATGTTGCATTTTTAAGTCCCTTTAAGCAGCCCAATGTCCTTGCTCTTTCAAAAAATAACTAATTTTGATAAATATACTGAGGGGGGTATTTTGTCTAAAAATCCGCTTTGAATGTTGGATACAAAAACATACGCACCTGCGGCTCGAAAAGCATGGTTAGCGATGATAAAGTACATTAATATGAGGGTGAGATTTCAAACGTTTGTGAAGGCACGAATAAGAAAAACGACCACCAATATTACCTCGACCGCAAACAACGGACGGGTGACAATCATGGACAAGCACCGATTTTGTGGTGTGCGTCGGCGTTTTTGAGGTAGATTATAACTAATAGCCTTGAAAACGTTTGATTTTCAAGGCTTTTGGCTGTTTATACTGATGGTACATCTAGAGATAATCGGGAGGGGTGCTTTTGCTTTTATTGTGCGGGTTAGGAGACCCGATTAATAGTGCGTTCTATCAGGTGACAGAACGCAGCACTACCGTTCATTATATTTAAAGTAAGAGAATGATTAAAAAGAACATCTTACACAAGCGGGTCAATTAAGGTGCGAAAACCATTACTGCATCGGAACCCACGCGTTAAAATTTCCCAGCATAAATGCTATCAAATATTTTCTAAGCCAACCGTTCTTTTCGCCTTCAAATGCTTGTAATCAGTCGGTGTACAACCCGTAATTTTCTTAAATTGATTGGACATATGCGCCAAACTACTATACTGAAGTTGATAAGAAATCTCTTTCAGACTAAGCTCATCGTACGAAAGCAATTCTTTCACCTTTTCAATTTTATGAATGATGATATATTGCCGAATGGGAATACCTTTCACTTGTGAAAATATATTCGCCAGATAAGTATAATTATAACCCAATTTTTGACTGATATAGTTAGAATAATTCACATTGGGCAATTCATCGCCATAATGAATCATTTCTATAACGACTTTTTTTATTCTTTCAATGAGAATATTCTTGTGGTCCTCCATCAACTCCAACCCTAAATTAGACAAAGCCGCTTTCAACTTTTTGCGTATTTCTAACGTGATATCCTCCGATATTTCAGCCTCACCAAGTTCAACTTTAGTACAGTGGAGACCACATTTTTGCAATTCTTGTTCTACCATCAGTTTACATCGTAAACTGATCATGTATTTGATCTGAAGTTTCATTAGTTGCTTTTTTAGATTGTTAGGAAATGATGTATTATGAATCATGAATGTCCAAAGGACTCCTTCGGAGATGAATTTGCAAAACGTTGATTTTCAACAGTTTTGTAAATTAAAGTTTGATATTTTATTTTTTTACCAATCCTTAGACATGTTAATCATTAATACTTGAATAAAAATGAATGGTGTAATTGGCTTTGTCGCAATAGCTATTCAAAGAGGTTTGTCGCTTATCTAATCACAAAAGTATATTGACGTCATGACCATAATATAAAAATACAATGCTATCCTCTTCTTCTCAAATAAAGCCTTTATTCCTTCCCCAAACTGGGAATTTCACGCCCTAAAGGGTGTAAAATGAGCAACACTTCCGCAAAATACTGAGGGGGAGGGGAAATCTAATATTGACTAATCCACACGGAATGAAGGAGCATATTGGCAAATTCTGCATCAGATAACCAACCTTGTCAGGAAAATCGATTGATAGTGAGTTCTGTCAAGAGACTGAACCCACAACCGTCATTCATTAAATTAAAGTAGGAATATGATTAAAAATAATACCATTATCAGCGGGCCCTGTCAGGAGACAAAACCCAGCGCCGCCGTTCTTTTGTTGAATATTGGAAGTTAATGAAAGGAATATCCTAAGCCAGTGGGTTTATACTGAGGGGTGTTCATCTTGCATTTGTATCGTGAGATAGGGATAGAACACAGTACCGCTGTTCAATATGCTAAAGCAAGAGAATCATTAAAAAGAAAATCTTATGCCAGCTGCTTTTAATTTACTTTTTCAACGACAACGGCAGTGCCATAAGCCAAAACTTCTGTCAAACCAGCCATCACTTCATTCGCATCATAGCGCATATTGATGATGGCATTACAGCCCAATTCCTTGCCATGTTTTATCATTAATTGATAAGCTTCTTCTCTGGCATTCTCGCATAATTCAGTATAAATTTGGCTTTTTCCGCCAAAAAGGGTCATAAAACCCCCAGCTATATTGCCGATTATGCTTCTTGAACGGACGGTGATACCGCGCACTAAACCCAGTTGTTTAGTAACTCTATAGCCTTCTAAAGCTGTGCTTGTTGTTATTAAAGTTAAGTCTGTCATCTTTATTTTGTTTTTAAATTATGATTTGATTGTTTGGTTTGGCTTCAATAAAGCAGCTCACACCTACCCACAATAGTAATCAAATAATTTTACGGTATCAGTAAAACCATTGTATTTGTAAAAATCAAGTTTTTGCAAGACGCAACGGGCTTTTGCAAGACGCAACGGACTTTTGCAAGACGCAACGGACTTTTTACAGAGTGCAAGGAGCTTTTTACAAAAGCAAAAGTGTCTTGCTTTTGTAAAAATATACTGAGGGGGTGTTTTTTTCAAACGTTTGCACTCAATTTCTGCGCATAAAAAGCCATTTTGTCCTTATCTTGGTCAAAAATTTGCAAATTAAATTTAAAATTGAATATAAAAATGGATTTTACACAAAATGAAATAGCGCCATTGGCGAGCATAGAAGATTGGGAAGCCGATGTTTTGATACGGTATCCTGAACCAGAAACGAAAGCTAAATCAAAAGAGGAATATCGGAACTACGACAGTCCGCAGCGTGACACCGTGCGCGAGTTTTACCGCCTCAATCATACTTATCAAACGTATGAATTTGTGCAAGAAAAACGCGCTAATTTCTTAAAATTTGACAAAAAAGAAATGCCTATTTGGGATGCTTTCGATTTTTTGAACTCTCTTGTAGATGATTCTGACCCAGATACATCGCTTGACCAATGGCAACATTTGCTTCAAACATCGGAAGCGATACGCGCAGATGGTCATCCTGATTGGTTTGTACTGACGGGTCTTTTGCACGACATGGGCAAGGTCTTGTGTTTGTTTGGTGAACCACAATGGGCAGTCGTTGGCGACACATTCCCTGTGGGTTGCAAACATGCGGACAGCATCGTTTATCCAGAGTTTTTTGATGCCAATCCAGATGCACATGACCCACGGTACAACACAACTTATGGCGTTTATCAGCCGAATTGTGGCTTGCGCAACGTCACGATGTCTTGGGGTCACGACGAATATTTGTACCAAATGGTGAAGGATTATATGCCAGAACCCGCTTTGTATATGATTCGCTACCACTCTTTTTATGCACAACATCGGGAAGAGGCTTATGCGCATTTGATGGACGACCACGACCGCGTAATGTTTGAATGGGTTAAAAAATTCAATCCTTATGATTTGTACTCAAAAGTACCTGTGCCACCTGATACAGAGGCTTTGAGACCATACTATAAAGCGTTGTTGGAGAAGTATTTGCCGGCAACTTTGAAGTTTTAAATTTTAAAAACACATAGTCACATAGGACACATAGCTTTTCTTTTTCCAAAAAAACTATGTGTCCTATGTGACTATGTGTTTTTACTCCTTTTTCATCTTATCAAATACACTTTTTGATACCTTAAAAACTGTTCCATGTCGCAAGCCATTTGGCACTGTGAGTTGGTCAGACACATCTTCCCAAGTCTTCATGTCTTTTGAACGAATCACGCCGTAGCGATGGTCTCGGTATTTATCAAAATAGACATAAACGTATTTGCCGATTTGCAGCGGGGTCGGTCCTTCTGCCCAATATTTGCCTGTAATCGGTGGTGAAACTTCGGTTGGAAAACCTTTTGAGAGGTCTTTGGTGCTGGTGATGCGAATATTTTTCTCTGGAGGATTGGGGTTTTCGTTTTTGATAAACATATAAAAACGCTTCCCTTTTTTAAGAATTGTGGCATCTATGGCACTAAACGTAGGATTAAACCACAATTTCGTAGGTGTATATGTCTTAAAATCCTTTGTTGTCGTGGCGTACATCCGATGATTCAAACCTTTTTCCTTTTCTGAATCCGAGACATCACTGTGTCTATTGGGAATCGTTGTTGCCCAAAAGATGATGTATTCTTTTTGCTTTTTGTCGTAGAATAGTTCAGGTGCCCACGAGTTTTTAGCTGTCGGTTCATGTTCCATGACTGGAATTGTTTGTTGTTCCGACCAATTGATGAGGTCTTTTGAAGAGGCATAACCGATGATTTTGTCATGCCAACCGCTTGTCCAAACCATGTGAAAAGTGCCGTCTTCTGCTTGCAGAATACACGGGTCGCGCATCAATTTGTCCTGTCCTACTGAGGGGGTCAAAAAGGATTGTCCGTTGTGCATTGAATCCCATTTCAGACCATCGTAGCTGTAAGCGAAATGCAATCCGTCTTGTCCGTTTTGAACGAAATAAGCGAATAAATACACGTCTTTTTGTGCAAATACATAAAAAGGGAGGCATAGAAGGAGGATAATTATCTGTTTTTTCATTTTTTATAATTTAAGGATGCAAAGATAGGAAAGGAATTACCCCCCTCAGTATTTGACGTTAAAATAGCATCAAAAAGGCTGTCTCAATTACGAGGCAGCCTTCCTTTTGATAATAAATTGGTCTTTTATTGTTTAGCTCCAAGTGCCGCAACAGCATCAATATAATGTTGCATTGCCTCGTCCTTAGAAAGCCCTTTTGCAGCATTCCACGCATCCCATTTCGCTCTACCTTCTATGTTGAATATGCCCGGACGTGATATATCGACATCGCCTTCCGTAGCTTGTTTGAAGTATTTGTACAAATTCAGTTTGTCGTCGGTTGAGCCTTTTCTAAAGGTTTTTGATGTATTAGATGCTTCTTGAAACTGTTCTTTTAAGTTCATAATTGATTTGTTTTAGAATGTGAAAACTAAGCAAGTATAGGCAAATATTTTGAGATTAAGAAACTAATTGCAGACTATCGAATTTTAAAATCTACCTTTCCGATTCTATTGGTTTTATGCCATTTAGACTTTAATCATCCCTTTTGCAGACTCAATTTGATGACCTTATCGACAGCTTTATTGAAACTAAAGTTGGCTTAGCTGAAAACTTTTTAAGTGAATCTTTAGCAGCTCATTTGAAAGACAATTTATTGGCGCTTTATTCCGACCAACAGCTTCTCGCCGCAGCGATTGGCAATAATGCTTTGCTCGTTCACGATGCGAAGATACGAAGTGATAAGATTTACTGGCTCGACCGCAAGCACGATAATGCTTTTGAAAACAATTTCTTTGATTTGATCGATAGTTTTGTGAGCTATTTGAACCGTACTTGTTATACAGGTATTACGGGCTACGAATTTCATTATGCTATGTACGAAAAGGGCAGTTTTTACAAAAAACATCTTGACCAATTTCAGAACAATAAAAGCAGAGCCTTTTCGATGATTATGTATTTGAATACGGATTGGCAAGAAAAAGACGGCGGCGAATTGTGTATTCACCACAGCGATCATTTGCAAATGATTGCTCCCGTTAATGGCAAATGCGTGTTTTTTAAAAGTAGTGAATTGGAACACGAGGTACTCCTAACGCACGCACCCAGATTGAGTATTACTGGATGGTTGAAAACGAATGGGGCATAGTTTGTTAAGAAGCCATAACTATCAACTATACCCCCCTCAGTATAAAAAGCTTTTTTAACTCCTTTTATTGTTTTATGCGCTTGTAAACAGTCACTTCTCCAACTTCCGGATGTTTTATAAAGGCTTCTAATTGTTCGTCTGTTGGTTTGGCCAGATAGGCATCATCATCTATTTTTGTCATAGGCATGATGGCATTAAAAACTGCTTCTTTTTCCTTATTCATTTGACTTAACATATTGATTGTCAGTCGTTCATCTTTCGGCGTGAACAAGACGACAAACCAATATTTATCGGGAGGAGTTATTAAGCCTGAGGTGTTCAAATAAAAGGTGTCTCCTTTTTTACGCATTTCGAACGTGCCTGTTTTTACTTCGTTCTCCTTGTTATCGGGATATTCAGTTATGGTTTTTGTTGTAAAATCAAGACCAAAAGCTAAATGTTTAGTCGTTTGATAACCCGTTTTTGTCCGAATAAAAGGTGTTTCAACGATGGAATCTTTGGACGACTCATTTTCTTTCAGCTCGACTTTGATGTGTTGAGTAAGCACGTTGTTTTTTAATGTATAAGCTGGAAAGTTTTTCAAGTCATCGGAAGAAAATTGTTCATATCCGTAAATAAGCCATTGATTTGGTTTCGGTGATTCGAAAGAGAGCACTTCTTGTAGCAAATGGGGTAAAGTATCCTTATTATCTTCAACAAATTGACCGAGGAGTTCGGCGGGGCATTTGTCAATGATGGTTGCTTGGGAAGGAATCGGTTTTTCAAAAACAATCATTGTGCAATGACCTGAAATGAAGGCGACGAATAGGACGAGAAACAGTGATTTTTGCATGATTCAGCGGTTTTTAGATTAATAAAATGGATTTATAAACCTTGATGTGTCCTTATTTTGCACTGTATACGGCGATTGGTAAAGTGACTTGGAGATTTGAGATCAGTCACTTTAAACATTTTTTGGGGCTGTCTCAAAAGGGAAAAGGCGATCTTTTTCGCAGAATATTATTGTGTGTTCCAGCTAATAATCTTAGAAAGATTTTAAATCCTATAGAATGAACAGAAAACATGTTGTTATGTTAATTTTGTTGATAATCAATGCTTTATGAATATTTATTTTAAAAATAGATTGAGTTTAACAATTTATTTTCTGATAAATATTTATTTTATTAACTTTTAAAGCCTTGATATTCAAGCCTTATTTATAACAATATGTTTTCTGTTCATTCCATAGGATTTTAAATCTTCCTAAGATTGGGTCAATACCGAAATAATATTCAGTTTACTGAATTTGAACATTGCCTTTTGAGACAGCCTCATTGCGCAGCTCATTTCTAATCTTAGTAACGAGAAAATAATAACATGATTATTATTTTCCAATTACTTTAGTATAAAAATTACACTTTTTTAGGTGGCAAATCAAACGCCACTGCATCATGTTCTAAATGTCCACGATGCGAACCATCGCAAAAAGGTTTATTTTTTGACATTCCGCAACGGCATAAACCGAGTGCGGTTCTGCCTTGAAGACCATACTCGTTTCCTTGTGGATCGACGATTGCAAAATCACCTTCTATTTTAAGTGAACCGTTTGAATTGACCGTAATTTTAGTTTTTGACATTGTTTGTCGTTTTACTTTTTGATGAATTAATATTTTTTGTTAACCGATATCCAATACGAATCTTTTGGGAAAGCGTTTTGGCAAATCCTTTTTTAAAAACACCTCTGCTTTGCCCAACGCTTCCTCTACTGAACGGGCGCCTTCATCTTCCCACGAAACCCCGATTGTATCAACCAAGCGAAGGAGGCTGTCACTGTCTTCATCCGATCCGACTATCATCCAGCCGTTATTTTCTACCCACCAATGAATATGAGGATATAATTTTGAAAAAATCATTACATTATTTTTTAAGCTGTGTTAAACGAAGAATGGACGGGGTTTCCCCTTGTGTCTGTGTCTTTTTGCTTTGCGGCGTTCTGTCTTTTTGAACGAATGCAAACATATTCAGCACGAATGTAGCAACATTTTGCTGCTTTTTATCTTAATGGATGCATCCTCAAACCTTATTTGCATTTTTTATGTAGAAATACTGAGGGGGTAAATCCTCCATGTAAATGAGGTGAATACAGCGTTTTTTAATTTAAATTCATTTATTTACTCTAAATCACTATTGAATAATTAACAATAGTTGTTTATTATGAAAAATGTTCTTACCTTTGCGGCGGCAATTTCGCCATATAGTATTTTATAAATAGTTTTTTAATGCAAACAGGTACAGTTAAGTTTTTTAACGAATCAAAAGGATTCGGGTTTATTGTTGACAATAGCTCAAATGTAGAAATTTTCGTCCACAGTTCAGGTCTTAAAGATAACATTAGAGAAGGTGATGTTGTCACTTATGACACTACAGATGGTAAAAAAGGGTTGAATGCTGTTGATGTAAAAATCGCACAGTAATTCGTTGTAAAGTAAATTTTACAACGATTGTTGTTGAACAATGAAGGATTAACATTCAAATTTGACATTCAACAAAACATAAAGGCTTATCGATGTCTCGTACATTGATAAGCCTTATTTTTTTTGTAATTCATAGAGAAACGGCTGCTTTTGTTTAGAAAAAAATTACAATCTTTACACTTAATGTCAAACCATTGTTTAAAAAACAAGAGTCTTCATGAAAATTCTTAACATCTTCCTCGTCACCCTCTTTGTGCTCAGTGCGCTCGTTCAATACAATGACCCTGATCCATACATCTGGGTACCGATTTATCTTTTTCCTGCGGCTGTCAGTTTTTATGCGATAAAAGGGAAGTACAACAAAACCGTTATTTTGATTGGTTTAATTCCTACTACCCTTTTTATGATTTCTTATATTCCGGATTTTATGAATTGGATAAAAATGGGTGAACCTTCCATCGTTGAGACCATGAAAGCAGAGAAACCTTATGTGGAATTGACGCGGGAGTTTGGCGGCTTAGTAATATGCGTCGCGGCTCTTGTGTTTCAGTATATTAAAGCACGGAATACTGAGGGGGTGTAAAATTTTGGTTACAAATATAATCTTAGGAAGATTTAAAAATCTTCCTAAGATTATTACCTATACATCACTATTAAACCATCGCCCCTACTTTCTTCAACAACGCCAATGTACGGCGTACCCCTTCTTCTTCTTCCAAAGCAGAGCCTTCGTATTCGATGCCGACAATGCCTTTGAAGCCTGATTCCTTTACAATTTTCATCATCCGCAAATAGTCTGTGTGTATTTCGTCGCCTGCTTCGTTGAAGTCATGGCTTTTGGCACTGACACCTTTCGCATAAGGCAACATTTCGGTTGTGCCTTTGTAGCGGTCGTATTCATCAAGGCATTTTCCTGCGGTTTTAGGGTCGCGTTTGAGACAGAAATTGCCAAAATCAGGCAAAGTGCCGCAGTTTTTCATACCTACTTCCTTCATAACGCCCGTTAACCAAGCACCATTTGAAGAATAACCGCCATGATTTTCGACGATGACATTAATATTGTGTTGCTTACCAAATTCGCTTAGTGAACGCAAACTCTCTACACAACGTTTGGCGACTTCTTCCGCCGTTCCTTCGCCATGCGCATTGACACGAATGGTTTTACAACCGAGTGTTTTGGCACATTCGACCCATTTGTAGTGGTTTTCGACGGCTTTTTTGCGTTTGGCTGCGTCTGCATCACCCATAAAGCCTTCACCATCAATCATTATGAGGTGATTTTTTACGCCGTTGTCGTCGCAGCGCAACATCAATTCTTTGAGATAAGCGGCGTCTTGCGCTTTGTCTTTGAAAAACTGGTTGACATACTCGACAATACTGATGTCGTATTCCTTTTTGGCTTTCACAGGAAAGTCCAAATTGGTCATTTTCTTAGCAAAAAGGGCTTTATGGAACGACCATTCTGCGATGGAGATGTCAAAAAAGAGTTTTTTAGAACCCGTTGCGGCGGCAGCAGTCGAACAAGCTGTTACAGCTGTCGAAAGTGCTGGTGCGGCAAAGGCGGCGAATTTTAGAAACTGTCTTCGTGATTGCATCGTTATTGAGTTGTTTAGTTATGAATGAATAGAATTAAGGTGTTATAGTCCCGAATATTATTCTTTTTGAAGGCGTTTATGTTTTATGTTAGGGAAACTTTAAAAGTTTCCCTAAGATGGTGCCCAAAACCATAGAATATTTTGCGTTGAAAATTTCGATTTGCCTTTTGAGACAGGCTCTTTTGATCGCAACATAAAAAAGAAGCCAAAACCTTAATGCATACTGAGGGGGGTATGTATAGGCGATATTTTGACCGTTTCCGAAATAACACCCGTTGTTTTATGCTTTATTATGACTTTCACATCACCATTTGGTAGCAATTCATCTTTGATTAAGTAATGATTTTCATCGAAATCCACATAACCCGACATTTTAGGTACGCCTGTTTTACCGCGCCAATAATCCAAGACAACGGGTTCCCACAATTTCGTTTTGGCAGATTTATAAGCGGCATCAATAATCGCATTGACGACATAACCATCGTAAAAAGTCTCGGCAGGTTCTTGCCCACTTTCAAGAGCGTTGAACATGTCGGTAAACATATTCGTGTAACCCAATTCATGCACTTCATCGCCCACAGGGAAAAGCCACCCACTGCTTGATTCCGCTTTTTCAGCGATGTATGCACTGCTTTTACCAGATGTAAACATCTCAAAACCAGTGCGTAAGAAACTATTTGTCCAAATCGTCCCTTCGCTGCCCATCACTTCATCGCGCAAATCCATGCCACCCCTGAACGTCCACGATACTTCAAATTGCCCAATCGCACCGTTTTCGTATTTAACCAAACCGATGGCATGGTCTTCGGCATCAATGGGTTTGACTTGGGTATCCGCCCAACACATGACCTCAACAGGTCGAATGTCTTTGCCGATAAAACTCCTTGCAATTTCGATGCAGTGACAACCCAAATCTAAGATAGCTCCGCCACCTGCCAATTCGATGTTCCAAAACCATTCAGAATGTGGTCCAGGGTGTGTTTCCCTTGATTTTGCCCACAAAACAGTCCCAATTGCGCCTGCTTTGACGCTTGCGAGGGATTTCATAAACTTAGGTGTGTAGCACAAATCCTCCATATAACCCGCAAAAATGCCTGCTTCTTCTACGGCTTCGAGCATAATTTTGGCTTCGGCAGCATTGCGACCGAGTGGCTTTGTGCACAGCACTGGCTTCTTGTATTTTGCACAAAGCAACACCGCATCTAAGTGGATATTATTAGGCAATGCAATGACGACAACCTCTGTTTCAGGGTGTTTAACGGCTTCTTCCATGTCCGTTGTCCAAACAGGAACGCCGTAATCATTGGCAAAACGCATGGCGGTCTCTTCCCGCCGCGCATAAACGACCGATACATGGTCTCGATTCCGTTGCCCGTGCAACGCTTCGGCATAAAAGCGACCGATAAAGCCGCCGCCGAGAATGGCTATTTTCTTTCCCATCTAACATTTTTTTTTTTAATTAACACATAAGACACATAGCATTTTTGTTTCTTACAAAATGATAAATAAAAAGCTATGTGTTTTATATGGCTCGTGTTAAACCTTATTATTTCAAAACTTTCATTTTTACTGGATCCCAATTAATCACCTTTTTCTGCTGTGCACTCATATTGCAAGCCAAAGACGGTGCGGCAGCACGCAAACCAAACGATGCATCTTCCAAACAAGGTTTTCCTGCACGGATAGACTCAAAAAAGTTGATAAAATGGTCTAATCGAGAATCATAACCTGCGGGAGCTTTAAAGTTTATCTCTTCTGCCCACGTGTTTTTAGTTGTCGCATCGCCGAATTTAGCCATGTGCCATTGCTGATATTCTTCTTTTTGCTTGGTTGAAAAACTGGTGTAACTGTCGTAACCACCGTAGCCTGTCGTCAAAGGCCGTTTGAAAGATTTGACTGTCAAGCCATTGCCACCGATGTCAATGACCCCCTCCGTACCGACGAGTCGTGTATAGGATTTTCCACCATTGCCATCAGACAAATTGACGCGGGTATAGAACTGAAAGGACGGGTGCATGTCCGTTTTCGGATAATCCATGATGCCTGAAACGATGTCGAAGGCATCACGTCCGTCTTTCCAATAGTTCAAATCGCCTAAGGCAAAGATGCGATTGGGACCCAAAGAACCCGTGATGGTATGCAATGCCGTAACGCTGTGTACAAAAAGGTCGCCTGCGACGCCGGTGCCGTAATCGGTGTAATTGCGCCAACGGAAAAAACGGGTGATATCAAAGGGCACTTTAGGTGCACGTCCTAAAAAGCGATCAAAATCCACGTTTTGCGGCGACGCATCGGTTGGAATAGCGTATTGCCAAGCACCACGCGCATCAGCACGGTCAGTGACGGCTTCAGCATGTGTTAATTCGCCGATGATGCCCGAAGCCAATTGTTTTTTGGCTTCAAGAATCACAACGCTGCTGGCTCCTTGACTGCCGACTTGAAAGACTTTGCCGCTTTTTTTCTGTGCGTCAATAATGGCATGACCGTATTCAATTTTTTGAACCATTGGTTTTTCGCAATACACATGCTTCCCTGCCTTCAAAGCGGCGATGCCAATGACATCGTGCCAGTGATCAGGCACACATACGAGAACTGCATCAATGTCTTTACGGGCAATGACTTCGCGATAGTCGCGGGTGGTCATAATATCCTTGCCCCATTTTTCTTTGGCGAAATCTAAACGTCCGTCATAGAGGTCGCAAACAGCCACCAGTTCTATGCCTTCGACTTTGAGGGCTGCGTCCATGTCGTAATGTCCGATGATGCCCGCGCCGATGAGTCCGAGCCGTATTTTATCGTTTGCAGTCACTTTTGCTGTGGATTGCAAGGTGCGGGGGGCACGGCTATAAGCACTTGTGCCGAGCGTAATGGCTGCGGTTGTGCCTGTTAGTTTTTTTATAAAATTGCGTCTTTCCATATTGAATGATAATGATTTATGTATAAAAATTAGGTTTTTATGGCTTTATACTGAGGGGAGGGTCTGGGCTGGGTTTTTCTTGAATCATCTTCACAATTCGCCATAGTAAAAATGATGATGTGACAACAATCAAAATCCAATAATAAGTCATATCCCCTGTTGCCGTCGGCGTTTGTCCACGTACCCGTGAGAGGTAGGTCATAAAAAAGATAAGCCAAACATAGAAAATATAGACGTGTTGCATCATCGGCAAAGAGAAAGATGCGAACAGTTTTCGTTGATAAATAAAAGGCATGACGACTATCATTCCATACGCCAATGCACCGCCCGCAACGCGAAAAGGAATAAGTTCAAAACCACTCAATTTGACCGCTATCGCTAAAAAGACCCAATGAATGATGTGAATGACTGCAAAATCCTTAGTTAGTTGAGTTTTGATGGACATGGGTATACTGCCTGTCTCTACTGAGGGGTGGCGTGTCGCAAAAATACCATAAAATAGAAAAAATATGAGCGAAACACGCCCCGACAAACGGGCAGATACTTGAAAAAACAAGGTTGTATCGCCTTTGCTCTCCATATAAGCCAATAACATCACCAGCAATTCAAGGGCAATGCCTAACATGAGGAGTTTGGATATTTTATCTTTCATATCTTGTTGTTTGGTTTTTTTTGTCATTCTGAACGAAGTGAAAGAATCTGTATTTTCATTTTGTTCAGATTCTTTCACTTCGTTCAGAATGACAAAAAAAACGTAATTTAAGTTGTTGCAACCTCTTTATCTTTAAAAAACAAAAACAAAAACGCTAAAACGGCGACCGTTATCCCCGCTGGAACGAGCCAAAACGATTGCCAATTGGTCACTTCATTGATAGTATAAGCATCTTTGACCAAGCCCGATAGGTATGTGCCGATAAACATACCCACGCCATAAGTAGCGAAAGTGATTAAGCCTTGTGCCGCACTTTTGATGTTTGGACCTGCTTTTGTTTCGGTATAAATCATGCCTGAAACAAAGAAAAAATCGAAGCAAACGCCATGCAGAATAATACCGAGATAGAACAGACCAATCAAGCCGTCCACATTGCCGAAGCCAAAGCACAGGAAACGCAGCATCCACGCCAACATAGCAACAATAAGGATGTTTTTGATGCCCAAACGCTTGTAAAATATCGGTAAGAGTATCAAAAATATAGCTTCTGATATTTGTCCCATAGTCATTTTGCCCGTTGCGTTTTCCATGCCGACCTGTGTGAGAAAGGTGTTTGTGAAACTATAATAAAAGG
>JAYVFS010000099.1:0-4691 GCA_043772905.1 Saprospiraceae bacterium
TTTTTGACAACGGAAACGCAAGGTTTATGGTTCAGTACAAATATGGATGCAGCAACGCCAACTTGGAGTTTGGTGACAGCCTATCCGTTCCGACAACCTGAACGGGTTTATTTTAATCCATTTAAAACCAATGAAGTATGGATAAGTAGTTTTGGCAATGGTCTAAAAGTGGGCAGTATGACAGCGACAGGCATTGATTTTGTTTCAGATAAAAACAGAATTAACATTACGCCAAATCCCGTACAAACAGCACTCAATATTGAACGAGGAACAAATGAAAATGCACCATTTGAAATCATAGATTTAATGGGAAAAATAATAAAAAAAGGGGTATTGATGAACAAAAATACTGTCATTGACATCCACGATTTACCCAATGGTTTTTATATCTTAAAGGTCAATCAAACAACTTTAAAGTTTATCAAGGAATAATATGCAAACAGCGATTCCCTATATGCACTTTCGCGGCGGCAGTTCCAAAGGTTTGTTTTTCAATGCCAAAGACTTACCGACGGATGAAACCTTGCGCAATAAATACATTTTAGCCGTTATGGAAGGCTCGGACTTAGGTGATGCACGACAAATTGACGGTTTAGGCGGCGGCAGTTCTTTGTCGAGTAAATTGGCTATTGTCTCCCCCTCAGTATCAGAGGGTATTGATTTGGATTATTATTTCATTCAAGTAATGATTGGAAAAGGAAAGGTTTCGACCAACCAAACCTGTGGCAATATATTGGCGGCAGTGCTGCCATTTGCAATCGAATCGGGTATGATTGGAGCCACTCACCCAACAACAAGTGCTGTTATCCGTATCGTCAATACAGGTGGCATTTGTGAAGTGGTTGTCGAAACACCTAATGAACAAGTCAATTATGTAGGAAATGCCAAAGTGGACGGCGTTTTGGGAACAGCTGCACCTATTATATGTAACTACCTCGATACTGAGGGGGCAACTTGTGGTGCATTGTTGCCGACAGGCAACGCTATTGATACGATTGATGGCAAAGAAGTGACGTGTATTGACAACGGCATGCCTGTTGTGCTGATGCGGGCAATTGATTTTGGCATAACAGGTTATGAAACCAAAGAGACGTTAGATAATAATGACGTTTTGAAGCAACAATTAGAAATGATTCGTTTAAAAGCGAGTCATAAAATGAATCTCGGTGATGTGACGAACCAAAGTGTTCCTAAAATGTGCCTGATATCACCCCCTCAGTATCCAAATGGTTTGGTCAATACACGTATGTTTATACCGCACGTTTGCCACGATGCGATTGGCGTTTTAGCAGCCGTTTCGGTGGCGACTGCTTGTATTCTGCCTAAAACAGTGGCTGAAAATACAGCTATACTTATCGCAGATCCCGATAAAATCGGGAGGGGGGGGCATTCTTTTTCTATTGAACATCCAACAGGTGAATTTACCGTCAATATTGAACATACGATGCAAAATGGAATCCCTAAAATTGAAAAATCAGGTGTTATGCGGACAGCGCGTTTGTTGAGTAAAGGCGTTGTTTTCATACCTGAAAGTGTTACAATGTCTCATCCTTAAAAGGCACAATCGGACTTTTCATCTTCACAATGCCCTTGTTAGTCGGCTTCTTAAAATGGTGTTTATCGCTTGATTTACCTTTGTATCATCAATTAAGATAAATCACATTTAAATAAAAATATGAAGATGAAAAAATTAGTCTTATTCGCCTTAGTTCTCCTTAATCTCTCTCTTTTTGCCCAACAACCAAATGCTCCTATGTCTATTGGTAGGCTTTATGGTAAAGTCGTTGACGGTTCTTCAAAAGAACCTGTTGCGTATGCTTCCGTTACCGTCTTACGCACAGTTGCAGGTCGTGACAGCCTTATTGGTGGTGCATTGACGATTGAAAATGGTGATTTCAATATCACTGGTTTGCCAATGGGTATGTTGAAAGTGAAAGTCAGTTTTATCGGTAATAAAGATTTGATTAAAATGGTGAAAGTGTCACCACCAAATAGTGTTGAACAAGATTTAGGCAACCTCGCTATGACAGTTGATGCACAAGTCTTAAACGCTGTCGAAATCACCGCAGAGAAAGCCTCAACGATGATAAGCCTTGAAAAACGGGTTTTCAACGTCGAAAAAAGCATCACAGCCACAGGCGGTACAGCCGAAGATGTTTTGAAAAATGTCCCCTCAGTAACGGTTGATATGGACGGCAATGCAAAGCTACGTGACCGTGGCACGACAATTTATGTTGATGGCAAACCAACTTTAATGTCCTTAACTCAAATCCCTGCTGACCAAATCGAATCGGTTGAGGTTATCTCAAATCCTTCTGCTAAGTACGAAGCCTCTTCAACAGGCGGTATTCTGAACATCGTTTTAAAGAAAAATCGCAAACCTGGCTACAATGGTGTTGTTGCGCTTGGTGTCGGTACACAAGGACGTTACAACGGTATGTTGAACCTCAATGCACATGAAGGCAAGTGGAATATTGGTGGGTTTTATAATTTAAACTCCACTGACAATCCTTCAACAGGTTATACATATCGCACAAACCTCAATACTAACGGGTCTATTTTGAATTATTTTAATCAAAATACGGGTATAACCTTTCAAAATGTGTTTCAAATTGGACGATTGAATGTGGATTATACTTTGAATAATCGCAATACATTGTCCTTAGCAGCGACTAAGGTGGGCGGTAAATTCAACATTTCAACTGACCAAGACTATGAATATTTGTCGGCATCTAAACAGATTACAAGTTATGGTACACGTCTAACTGAGCCGAGAAATAATTCTAACAACAACAATATTGAAGCACAATGGCGTAAAACCTATGCTAAAAAAGATGAATCACTTACAGCATTAGCCAATTACGGTTGGGGTAGCTTCGCAAATACAGCTTCTTGGAACACAACGGGTTTTAACAGCACAGGTATTGCTTTGCAAAACTATCCCGAACTCGTCAACATAAACGGTGGCAATAAAAATGAACAGGCTGTTTTTCAATTAGACTATGTGAACCCTATCAATGATTCAACAAAGGTTGAAATGGGTGTTCGGAGTTTTTGGAGTAGTGCGAATCAACAATATTTTTATGATGTATTAGACCCTAAAACAAATACTTACGTTCAAAATAACGAGTTTTCGCAAGACAATCGCATTACACAAAGCATCAACGCTGCCTACATTACTTACTCTGGTCGTTTCAAAAACCAAATCAATTATCAAGCAGGTGTACGTTTTGAGCAGTCCAATTTAACAGGTGTTTCAAACCTTGATGGCACGTCAAACTTTGGTTATGATTATCCAAAAGGAAATGGAAAAGATTTGTTGCGCTCTTTGTTCCCTGCCTTGTATTTGTCAAAGAAATTAGATGCGACAACAGAATTGGGGCTTAATTTCAGCCGTAAAATACAACGTCCGAACTTCCGTCAATTGATGCCCGGTATTCAAGGCAACGACAAGCAAAATATACAAATTGGTAATCCAAACTTGCAACCTGAATTTGTCAACCTTGCGGAGTTGAACTACAATAAATTGTTTGGTAAAGACAATCAAAACAATTGGTTAGCAACACTTTACATGAGTAATGAAACCAATACGCTTAAACCATTGATTCGCCCATCGGCAACCGACCCCTCAGTATTAGTGACTACTTTTGTAAATGGTACAAACGAATTGCAGTATGGTTTGGACAACACATTGAAGTTGGGTTTTGGTAAAAACTTCGACGTGATGCTCAATGCCAATGTCTTCAATTTTCAAGTCAATGTGGATACTTTCAGCAATACAGGTTGGGCTGCAAATGGTAAACTTAACTTAACATATCGTCTGCCAGCAGATTTTTCGGTACAAGTCAACGCAGCTTACGAAGGTAATCGCCCTATTCCACAAGGTACTCGTCAAGGTGTGGCTTATATGGATTTGGCTATCAAAAAGTCGTTTTTTCACAATGCTGCTAATGTAACATTGTCCGTCAATGATTTATTCAATACACGTAAAGAAATTACAATTTACGAGCAACCCACATACATACAAGAAGCCATGCGTCGCCGTGATATGCGTTTTGTTAAATTGTCGCTTCAAGTACCTTTTGGTAAAGCAGATGCTTCTATGTTCAAACGCATGAAAGATTCTAAAAAACAAGGAGCTGGTCAAGAGCAACCAGACTTTAGTGGCGGTGGCAACTAAGAATATTCAAGAAAGGACACAATTAATATTAAGGACACAAGCTAAATAACAAATTATAGGGACGGGGTGAATGTATTCACTCCGTCTTTTTTTGTTTATTTCAATAATACTCAAACATATACTGAGGGGGTGCTTTCCGATATTGGAAAGCACCCCCTCAGTATAAAACCAAATTGAATTTGTCAATCCATTTCAATCACCACATTCCCAGTTTTTTGTCCCTTGATAACATATTTATAGGCTTCAACAATGTCGTCAAAACGATAAGTTCGGTCTATCACGGCTCTATAATGTCCTTCTTCGATGAGTTTCTTGAAAAAAAGGACATCCTCTTTGTGGATTGAAGGAATCGGAAAGATGACTTTCTTACCATCAAACTTCAAACCCAAAAGCGCAAGAATGGGATTGGCATAAGCAAAACCCAGCTCCGTACTGAAATAAATGCCGCCCTGTTTGAGCAAATGTTTACTTTTGAAAAAAGAACTTTTGCCAACGGCATCAAATATGAAAT
>JAYVFS010000100.1:0-14404 GCA_043772905.1 Saprospiraceae bacterium
TTCATCATTTATCATTCATACTTCATCATTATAAAACTATGTTTAATCTATCTACTATTTTAGAGCATCATGCTCGCAACAACACTACGAAGGAAGCCCTTGTTTTTATGGGTAAGCGTATGTCTTATGCGCAACTCGATGGCGCAGCGAACCAAATTGCCAATGGCTTAACTTCTTTGGGTATTGGTCATGGCGACAAAGTCGCTTTGACGTGTGCCAATTTACCTTATTTTCCAATCATTTATTTTGGTATTTTGAAAACTGGGGCGACTGTTGTACCCCTCAGTATTTTGCTGAAAAAGAACGAAATTGCTTATCATTTACAGGATTCTGATGCCAAAGCCTATTTCTGTTTTGTCGGAACACCTGAATTACCGATGGGCGAAGATGGTTTTGGCGGTTTCAGTATGACCGATATGTGTGAACATTTCTTTATGATAACACCCGCACCAACTGACGCATCGCCTATTGCAGGTACAAAAACGATGGGCATGTTGATGGCTGGACAATCGCCTGTGTTTGAAAGTTATAGAACCGACCCGAATGATACTGCTGTTATTATTTATACGTCTGGTACAACAGGTCGTCCAAAAGGGGCAGAATTGGCACATTCCAACCTCATGTTTAATGCTATATTGTCTGCTGATTTATGTCGGATGACCCCTCAGTCAAGACAGGTTTTGGCGTTGCCTTTGTTCCATATTTTTGGACAAACGGTGCAGATGTTGGCAGGTATTTACAGAGGTGCGACCACCTTTTTGGTACCTCGTTTTGATGCAGAAACGATATTTACGCTTTTCCAAAATGAAAAGATTACCATTTTTGCGGGTGTACCAACAATGTATTGGGGACTTTTAAACTATCCCGAAGCCGATAAATTTGATTTGGAAAGCATTAAACAGAACTTAGAAATCTGTGCTTCTGGTGGTGCCGCATTGCCCGTACAAGTGTTGGAAGATTTTGAAGCAAAATTCAATGTGCCTATTATTGAAGGCTACGGTATGTCTGAAGGTTCGCCTGTCGTCACGTTCAATCATAGTGATAAACCACGTAAAGCGGGTTCAGTTGGCACACCTGTTTGGGGTGTTGAAGTCTGCATCATGGATGAAAACCGCAACAAATTAGGCGACAACGAAAAAGGTGAAATCTGTTATCGCGGACACAATGTCATGAAAGGTTATTACAAACGCCCCGAAGCGACTGCGGAAACGATTATTGATGGTTGGTTACACTCTGGCGACATCGGTTATAGAGACGACGACGGCTATTATTTTATCGTTGACAGAACCAAAGACATGATTATCAGAGGTGGTTTTAATGTTTATCCGCGTGAAGTCGAGGAAATGTTGATACAACACCCTGCTATTTCCATGGTTGCTGTCATTGGCGTTCCTAACAAACAATACGGCGAAGAAATTAAAGCCTGTGTTGTTTTAAAACCCAATATGCAACTATCAGAAGAAGAACTTGTTATTTGGTCGAAGGAGCAAATTGCGATGTATAAATACCCACGCATTATCGAATTTATGGATTCTTTACCTATGAGCGCAACAGGTAAGATTTTGAAGCGAGAGTTACGGGCAAATTAAATATTAAATAATCTTCGAACACCAATAATTACGCGTAAACAAATATGGATACTATTATTAATTATTTTTCAACTATACCGACGGCGCACCGCACGTTTATACTCGTCGGTGGCATTGCTTTCTTTTGGATAATCGAAAGTTCTGTGCCGCTTTTTCAATTTAGTTACAACAAATGGAAGCACGCAGGGACGAATATCTTTTTTACGATAACAACCATACTTGTCAATTTTCCTTTGGCATTTGTTCTCTTAAAATCGGCAGATTGGGCGCAAGAGACGCATTTTGGCATTTTGAACTGGTTGCCGACTATGCCTACTTGGTTGTTTGCCATTGTTGGAATGTTGTTATTGGACTTAATTGGGGCGTATTTTGTGCATTGGACGGAGCATAAAGTGCGTTGGATGTGGCGTTTTCACCTCATTCACCACACTGATAAGAATATTGATACAACTTCTGCAAACCGTCATCATCCAGGAGAAAGTGTTTTTCGTTTTCTCTTTACGACATTAGGAGTTGTCGTGGCGGGTGCACCAATGTGGTTGGTGTTTATGTATCAGTCGTTGTCTGTTCTGTTGTCGCAGTTCAATCATGCCAATCTTTCTTTACCAAAAGGATTAGACAAAGCATTGAGTTGGGTCATTGTTACGCCTGATATGCACCACGTGCATCACCATTATGTGCTGCCTTATACCGATTCAAATTATGGTAATATCTTCTCGATTTGGGACAGAATGTTTGGTACTTACATGGATTTAGACCGCAGCAAATTGGTTTATGGTATTGATACTTATATGGATGATAAGGAAAATGCGCGCATTCAACCGCTTTTGAAAATTCCTTTTCAAGTATATCGCCACCCTGTGGGCGCGAAGTTTGATGATTGAAGATGACTTATCGTTTTTTGAAGTAGCCCCTAAATCCCCGAAGGGGACTTTGATTTAAATCTATTTTTTGCTGAAATTCAATAAAAAAGGCTAAGTTTGTTAGGTGATTTAGTTTATTTTATTCAAAGAAAGATAATTATTAAAGATGACAAAATTACCCGAACCATCGAGGTTGTCAAGTCTTCAATTAGAATTATTGAAGATTTATACTTACAACCCTTCTGATGATGAATTATTGGAAATAAAAGACCTATTAGCTCAATATTTTTCAAATAAATTGGAAAATAATATGGCAAATTGGGCTATTGAGAACAATATTACAGATGAGGATTTAGATAAATGGCTTGAAGATGACAACCAATAATCTGAAAGTCATATTGGATACAAATGTATTTATGGTGTCTATTTTACCACATCATAAATACTTTTGGATTTATAAAGCCCCGCGTGAAAAAGAATACGATTTATTGATTTCTAACGAAGTTTTAAGCGAATATTATGAAAAACTTACTGAGAAATATGGTTTAGAAAATACAAATAATGCCATTGAAGTCTTGTTAACTTCCACTAATGTGCACCTCATTTCTCCAAGCTACCGCTTCACTCTGATTAAAGATGACCCTGACGATGATAAATTCGTTGATTGTGCTGTTACGGGCAATGCAGATTTCATCGTTTCCCACGATAATCATTATAACATCCTTAAAACCATCCCATTTCCAAAAGTAAACGTTATCAAGATTCCTGAATTCAAAGAGATTTTAGACCGCTTCCATAAACGGATTTGACTCTTGTTTTTTGTTTTGTTTTATGCAAATTACTGAGGGGGGTATTTTTATTTAAAACAAAAATTATAATTTTGTTCTCTTTTTCTAAAAACAAAAGTCTGAAAAAAAACAAATTATAAAAACGTCATGGCGGCTCAACAAAAAGTCAACCGAATTTTTGCCCTTATAAAAGAATCCTTGAACGGCGAGCAGCAAGACTACACCCAAGGCAGCATCCGCAAAGCCGTCTTTCTATTGGCTGTGCCCATGATATTGGAATTGAGCTTGGAAAGCGTTTTTGCCGTTGTTGATATGTTTTTTGTAGGAAAATTAGGACAAAATGCCATTGCAACCGTCGGTTTAACCGAATCCGTTGTCACCATCGTTTATTCGATTGCAATTGGTTTGAGTACAGCTGCCACTGCGATTGTTGCACGAAGAATAGGTGAAAAGAATCCAGAAGCGGCAGCTCATGCGGGAGCGCAATCCCTTATCATTGCGGCAATTGTCACTGCTATTTTAAGCCTTTTAGGTGTTGTCTTTGCCAGCGAAGTGCTTTCATTTATGGGCGCAAGTCCTGATGTTGTTGCCGAAGGAGCGATTTTCACACGTATTATGCTCGGTGGCAGTGGGGCAATTATGTTGTTGTTTCTAATCAATGGTATTTTCAGAGGCGCGGGCGATGCAACGATGGCGATGAGCAGTCTTTGGATTGCCAGCATCATTAACATCATTTTATGCCCTATTTTCATTCACTTTTGGGGTCTAAAAGGTGCAGCCATTGCGACGGTGATTGGTCGGAGTTCAGGCGTTTTGTATCAATGTTATCATCTTTTCAAGGGCAGTGGTATGCTGACGTTTCATGCGCGGCATTTTAAGATAGATGTGCCCCTCATCAAATCCATTGTGTATATTGCTTGGCCCGCTACATTTCAATTCATCATTGCGAGTGGTAGTTGGATTATTTTGGCGCGTTTGGTGGCGGAAACAGGTGGCACAACGGCTTCCGCTGGGTATCAAATTGCGATTCGCAATGTGGTATTTTTCATTCTTCCTGCTTGGGGATTGAGTAATGCGGCAGCGACTTTGGTTGGGCAAAACCTCGGTGCAAAACAGTTTCACCGCGCCGAACAAAGCGTTTTGATTGCTGCAAAATACAATGCGATTTTTATGGGCTTGGTTATGGTCTTATTCATCTTTTTTTCAAATCCCATCATTCGTATTTTCACACAAGACGAAGCGGTTGTTCAATTTGGCGCATTGGCACTGCAAATCATGGGTTCGGGCTATATTTTCTACGGCATCGGCATGGTGATGTCGCAAGCCTTGAACGGTGCGGGCGATACACGCACACCCACGGTTATCAATTTTGTCTGCTTTTGGCTGTTTCAAGTGCCTTTTGCTTACTTTTTGGCAAAAGGTTTGGACTGGAACGCCACAGGCGCCTTCATTGCCGTCCCCGTTGCGGAATCGCTGATTGCTTTGATGGCTTGGTATTATTTCAAAAAAGGGAAGTGGAAGGATATAAAGGTGTAATTTACTGAGGGGGGTGAAATATACTTCTTACTTTGAGGAGATTACGTATCGGATACTTTGAATGTATCCGATACGTGTGACGTCAATCGCTCTATTTTCGTTTTCAACAATTTCTTTTCAGCTTCTGAATGTGTCAAATTTATCGCTTTTTCAAATTGAGCAATAGCTTTTTCTTTATCCGTTTGGGCATATATCTCGCCGACTAAACTGTAATAGAGATAATGCTTTTGCCAATCTTTCAGGAAAGGAGATTGATGCAACTCTGTTAAAGTTTCTTCTGGGTTTTTAATTTTAAAAACAACCGTCATTCGATTTAAAGCTACAACAGCTGTTGGATGAATTTGAACGAGTAAATCGTAATACGCCAATATTTGTTGCCAATTGGTTTGTTCAAAAGTACCCGCAACAAAATGCTCATAAGCAATTGCCGCTTCGATATGATAGGTGCTTACTTTATCGCCAAAAGCCGCTTTATTCATATAGGCATTGCCTTCTTCTATCAATTGCGCTTGCCATTTGCTCCTGTCTTGTTGCGCCAACAAAATAATCTCACCTTGTGGCGTTATTCTGCTCTCAATTCTGGAGGCATGAAAACACATCAACGCCATCGCTGCATAAACTTCGGGTAGTTGTGTTTGCGGATTGTCACACAGCAATTTGCATAAATACATGGCTTGATCCAACAAATCTTTTCGTATCAATTCGTCCGAATGAGTCGAGTTGTAGCCTTCATTAAATATGAGGTAAATAGCAACTAAAACAGCTTCCGTCTTGTCTTTTAATTGCGCTGCCGCAGGAAATTCAGGTTTTAACTTTCTGATTCTAAAAAACTCTTTGGTGCGATACAACCGTTTTGAAATGGTGTCTTCAGAAGTCAAAAAGGCTTTGGCAATTTCAGCCGTCGAAAAACCACACAGCGTTTTGAGGATTAAAGTAATTTGATTTTCATGCGTAATATCTTCGTGACAACAGGCAAACATCATACGCAGCAAATCGTCTTGGATTGTTTCTTCTTGCCACAATTTATTGAATTGTGTTGTCAAAGTATATTCCGATTGCAACAGTTTTCTTTCAGGGTCAGAAAAATCAACGAGCGTTGAAAACTTGTTTTTCCGAATCACATCAATCGCTTTGTTTTTCGCAACCCGCATCAGCCATGCCGAAGGATTATCAGGCAGCCCTTTCAACGACCACACTTGAATGGCTTTGAGAAACGTTTCTTGCACCACGTCTTCCGACAATTCAAGGTTTTCAGTACCAAAGACTTTTGTTAATTTAGAGACCATCTTTCCCGATTCGCGTCGGAAAAGATGGTCGGTAAGTTGATTGATATGTGTTGATTGATTGTCCAATTTTTAAGATTCGTTTTCTCTTCGGTTAAATTTTCTCATACGATTTGACACCGCATTTAAAGACATAAAACAAATCTAATCAATTATTTATTTCTAAAATTGATTTCAGCTTTTCTAAATCTTTTTGATTGGCTTTTCGCATCATTATGCTCATAAAAGGCGCAAAAAGTTTAGAAAAACCACTTGGTTGTCCACAATTGCGCAGCGTCATACGTGTTGTGTTGTCGTTTATTTTGTCCCACATATAAGTTGTTTCCATCGGGAAAGGCCCTTCCGCCGTCTTCATCACAAATGTATTCGCCGTCATCTCCATTACTTGATAAGTATAAGACAGTTTCTTACCAAGAAAGTGCGCGATGAAAGCGATTTGAGAACCCACCGACAAAGGCTCTGGCGTTTTCCATTCAACCGATTTGATATTGACATACCATTTGGTCACATTATTCGGATTTGAAGCAAATTGAGATACTCTGTCCAGTGGACAAAGTATCTCAATGCTTGTTTTTACATCTACCATTGTTTGATTACATTTTCAATCCTTGAACTTCTCTGACTTCAACGATGCCATTTTCAAACTCTAAGATAGGGCAACCTTTGGCAATTTCCACCGCTTCGTCATAAGTATCTGCTTTGCACATCAAATAACCGCCGACCATTTCTTTCCCTTCCATAAAAGGACCATCGGTGACGACTTTTTTAGTGCCCGTTATGTGCTTTCCTGTCGCATTTAAGGGTTGTGCGCCTACAAATTTTCCTTGTTGCGTCAGTCCACCCATCCATTGCATCCATTTTTGCATGTGCGCTTGCCATTCGTCAGGTGATTGTTGTAGCGTTCCTGCGTCACCGCCTCTGAATAATAATAAGTACTCTTTCATTGTTTTTTATTATGTTATTAAATTAAAGATTGTACTCTAATATTTTTTGCAAGAGATTACATGCCCGGTATCGGCATCGCTTCATGTACTTCAATTGTACATTGAGGGTTCCATGATAAATGCGGATGTCCTTGTAGCAGTGATTTGGCTTCATCCATATCCGCCGCTTGTAATATTGAGTAGCCATTGACTTCTTTTTGGCTATTACTACTTTTACCGCCTGGGCTAAGTTTCTGTCCATTCATAAGCGGAGCACCCAAATCAACGAGTTTATCGCCACATTTTTTTGCCCAAATCATCCAGCCTTCCATTCCTTTTGCTTGGTCTTCTGATGATACTGTTGCCATTTGCGCCACTGCTTCTGCGGGCGTGTGATAGATTACAATAAACTTTTTCATTTTAAATTATTTTTAATGATGATTTAAATTATTTTAATAAAAATACTGAGGGGGGGACGGTACATTTTTTAAGAATACTTCATCGCTTCCAATCCAAAAAATCTTCTTGAAATACCCAACTGACCAATTGTATAGGCTTCATGATGAATTAGAAAAGCAATAAAATCGCCCAATGTGTCGCCTGTTGGCACAGGGCGAGGCATTTTGTTATTTAATGCTTCTTCACTTAAAGACGATAAAGCCGTCACCATTTTTTCAGAGAGGGCATTCCCGTCCTTTGTCAAATCAGACATAGCAGGATATTTTGCGGTTTTGTCAAGCCCTTTTCCATTTTCATAAAGCGCAGGAAAAGGTTCTTTGACATCTAAACCTAATACATTTGCCAGCATATAGCGGGTCGAAACGATGTGTCCCGTTAGCCAAGCGGCGTGATTTGTGTTTCCATTCAGTGGTTTTTGAGCATCTGAATCGGTCAAGCCAACAGTGACATTGGTGAACAATTTTGTTTGAAGATTGAATTGACTGATAAGGTGTTTGATTGAACTTGTCATGTTTTTTATTTTTATTGATTATTGAAATTATACTCCCATGACGAATGAGGAAAGGAAACTTGGACAGGGATGGGCATTCTTTTTTTTTAAACCTTAATTTTATTTGATATTTTGCTGTTTCTTTCAAAATACTGAGGGGGGGCAGCTTTACACTTTTGATCAAACATCTTTAAAATGAGCTACAAAAAATATTTTCAAAAGATACTAACGAAGCATTTTCCTCAAAAAGGGAAGTGGCTACAAACACAAATTGACACTGCGTTTGAAGTCATTCAAAAAGACATTGGTTTTTCCATAAAACCAGAGAACCCAATGGATAAGCGGATGCAAATTGCAGGATACTTTTTAGCAACGATAAAGGTCTTGGACAATGAACAACTCAATTACGAAGACATTAGAAACATCGTCATCGAAATCGCCAACGAATATGTGAGACCTAAAAATAAAGTACATGCTTTTTTGAAAACGTTGCCTGTAAAATTGATGGGCACCATGTTCTCAGATGTTCTTTTGAATTATTTAAAAAAGAAAGTGGCTATAAAAGGGCATCCCGATGGCTTCCGCGTCAATATGTTGACCGATAAAGCAGAAACATTGGGCTTTGGTTATGGTTTTGATATTATGGAATGTGGTATTTGTAAGCTTTTTAAGAAACATAATTATCAAAAATATACGCCTATTTTATGTGAAGTGGATCATATTACGTCTAATTTAGCGGGCTTAACATTGATTAGAACGGGAACAATTGCCAATGGCGCAACGACATGTGATTTCAGGTTTAAAAAACAATGATTTAAGGGTTATAAACGTAAAAAACGAATACAAAAACCATAAATCTTTGGAAATCAATGAACTAATGATGTCTAAAATGCGTTAGTATTATGTAAGGGTTATTAAACGAACACTTATAGTCGGTTCATTTTTGTTCTTTTTAAGACAAAAACCGATTAAAAATCACTTCTTAAACAATTTTAAATATTCAAGTATGAAATCGGGAAAAACAATATTAGGTGTATTAGCAGGACTTGCAGCAGGTGCTGCTTTAGGCATTTTATTTGCGCCAGAAAAAGGCTCAAAAACACGTAAGAAAATCGCCAGAAAAGGAAGCGATGTTGCCGAAGAAATGGGCGAAAAGTTCAATGATTTGGTGAACACCATGTCTAAAAAAATTGACACTTTGAAGGAAGAAGCTGCTGCCTTAGCTGAAACAGGCAAAGCAAAAGCAGATGCTGCTATTTCTAATGTAACGGCTGCTGTGAAATCTAAGATTAACGAGGTCAATTAAACCCGTCGTAAGCGAAACATCAAAAATAACAGATAAAATACTTGGTAGTGAGTGAAATTTCTGTGTTTCTTTTTTAGATTTGCTTTTCAGTAAATTTGAAATCTTTGAGACACGTTTCACTCATTACCTTTTTTTTTTCAATTTAACTATAACATTTAGAAAATATACAAACGTCAATAGATGAAAATATAAATATGGAAACAACACCAACTTTAATAGAATTATTAATCGATAGAATCGAAGCGTTGAGCAAAACGACTGTTGAATTGTCAAAATTCAAAGCCTTAGAAACAACATCTAATGTTGTGACTGCTTTGATTTCTCGACTTATTCTCATCTTTGTATTAGCCATATTCCTTACTATTTTAAGTATTGGCATTGCCATGATGTTGAGTGAATCTCTCTCAAAACCTTATTATGGCTTTTTTATAGTGGCGGCGTTTTACTTTATTGCTGCCATTGTGTTGTATTTCAATCTGTCAAAATGGATTAAAAAACCCGTTATTGATCTCATTATTCCAGAATTACCTTAACAAACAACGCTATGAAAAAAACAGATTCAGAAACACGCCTTAGAGAAGCCATTCTCAAATTAGAACAGCAACAAGCAGAAGAAACCGCCCTGTTGAAAGAGCAATTTCATATTGTTACAGAAACCTTACAGCCGATTAACCTGCTTAGAAATACGTTTAAAGCCGCTGCTGCATCACATGATTTAAAACAAGACATCATCAGCACTTCTCTTGGTCTCGGGGCAGGGTACCTTTCTAAGCGTTTTTTAAAAGGCACCTCAATAAGTCCTTCAAAAAAACTCATTGGTGCTGCGTTGTTGTTGGGTCTCACGGCTGTTATTGCCAAAAACCCCGATGCGGCTAAGTCTTTTGGTAAAAATGTATTGAAAATCATTCTCCGCAAATCGAGCGAAAGGATGTCTGAAACAGACGATTAAAACAAACTCAAGAGTTATAAAACACAAAAGGAACATAGGCACATAGGTTATTGATTATCAACAAGCTATGTGCTTGTGTTCCTTTTGTGTTTTATAACCATTAATTGTGTTTGTTTGCCTATAAATGCTTATGATTATCACAAAAACGTCTATCTTTGATTCAATAGTTGATTAAGAATCAACGTCTTATCGTTTTACTCACCATTCTAAAAAGCAAGACATAATGAATCAAAGTATCATCAATCTCTACGACGAATACACCCACAAACCCCTCAGTAGAAAGACTTTTCTCAAACGTTTGATATTACTCACAGGCAGTTCTGGGGCAGCTATGTCGCTGTTGCCGATGTTGGAATCGGATTACATGAACACAGTTTTGGCAAAATCCGATGATTTATTCACCGAATACATCACTTACCCAGGTGTTCAAGGCGAAATGAAAGCCTACGTTGCTCGTCCGAAAGAAGAAAAACCCTACCCCACCGTTGTCGTGATGCACGAAAATAGAGGCTTAAATGCCCACATCGAAGACGTGACACGCCGCGCTGCCGAAGCAGGTTTTTTGGCAATTGCACCCAACGCCTTAGCACCATTAGGCGGCACGCCTGAAAGTGAAGACGAAGCCCGTAAGCTGTTTACCCAACTCAAAGCCGAAGACAATTTAGCGAATTTCATCAAACTATTTGACTATTTACCTTCGCGCAAAGACTCTAATGGCAATTATGGTTGCGTTGGTTTTTGTTGGGGCGGTGGCATGGCAAACAGTTTAGCCGTTAATGTACCTGCGCTTAAAGCGGCGGTTGCCTTTTATGGTCGTCAAGCAGATGTTGCAGATGTGCCTAAAATCAAAGCGGCTATGCAGTTACACTATGCTTCGCTCGATGAACGCGTGAATGCAGGCATTCCCGCCTACGAAGAGGCTTTGAAAAAGAATGGCATCAACTACCAATTGTTTATGTACGAAGGTGTGAATCATGCTTTCCACAACAACACATCTGCTGCACGTTATAATGAAGCAGCCGCACATTTGGCTTGGGAACGGACAATTGCTTTCTTTAACAAATACTTGGTTTGAAGATAGTTGAAGATTGAAAATGGTCTTAGTAAGCCTTCAAAGTCTTAATAAGACTGGCTTTTTCGATAACGAAGCATAGGTCTCAATTTTAGAATGTCGCATTGTCGCGCGAGTTTGTCGCATTGTCGCACGAGTTTGTCGCATTATCAAGTGAGAATGCCCTATCATCAACAGATTTTTTTCCAATAAATACGGATTTTAATACATGAAAAACTATTGTCTTTCTCTGATTCTGCTGTGTTTTGTAGCCACATGCGTCAGTTATGCCCAAACAACTATTAACATTGATTTTTCAAAGAAAGGCAATGCTTATCGTCCTATTTGGGCATGGTTTGGTTACGACGAACCCAACTATACGTATATGAAAGATGGCAAAAAGCTGCTGTCTGATATTGCAGCCTTTGCCAAACAACCTGTTTATGTCCGCACACACAGTCTATTGTCGTCAGGGGATGGTACACCTGCCTTGAAATGGGGTTCAACGAATGTTTATACCGAAAATACTGAGGGGGTGCCGATTTATTCATGGCGTATCGTGGACAGTATCTTTGATACTTATGTCCAACGGAAAATGAAACCATTGGTACAAATTGGTTTTATGCCAAAAGCTTTGTCAACCCATCCCGAGCCTTATCAGCATGATTGGAAACCAGGTGAATCGTATCTCAAAATAGTAACAGGCTGGGCGTATCCGCCAAAAGACTATAAAAAATGGGGCGACTTGTCTTACGAATGGACAAAACATTGCGTCGAACGCTACGGCAAAGCCGAAGTCGAATCATGGTATTGGGAAGTTTGGAACGAAGCCGATGGTGCTTATTGGAAAGGCACTTGGGAAGAGTTTCATAAACTCTACGACTATGCGGCAGATGGCGTAAAACGCGCTTTGCCAACGGCTAAGATTGGTGGTTCTAACATCACAGGCGGTGGCATGAAGTTCCAAAAAGCGTTTCTTGACCATTGTTTGAAAGGAACAAATTACGTGACGGGCAAAATTGGCTCACCACTCGACATCGTTCTGTTTCATGCCAAAGGTTCACCTAAAATTGTGAACGGTCGTGTGGTCATGAGTATCAAAAATCAATTGGTTAATATTGACAACAACTTGAAACTCATTGCTTCCTATCCAGAATTGAAAGACAAACCCATTATCATTGGCGAATCTGACCCTGAAGGTTGTGCGGCTTGTGGCATGAGTACCAATCCCGAAAACGCTTATCGGAATGGTACGATGTATTCCAGTTATACAGCCGCTTCGTTTGTCCGTAAGTTTGAATTGATGGACAAATACAACAGCAATCTCATTGGTGCGGTGTCTTGGTCATTCGAGTTTGAGAATCAACCGTGGTTTGCAGGGTTCAGAGATTTGGCAACCAATGGCGTTCACAAGCCCGTTTTGAATGTCTTTAAAATGTTTGCGATGATGAAAGGCAATATCATTCCAAGTCAAAACAAAGCGCAATATCCTTTACAAACGGTCTTGGATTCGAGTATTCGCAACAGTCCCGATATGGGTGCTTTTGTGACTAAATCAGACCATTCTGCGGCTATTATGCTTTGGAATTATCATGACAAAGACTCTTTGATACAAGCCATTGATGTCAAGGTACAATTAAAAAACTTAGGTATTCCAACAGCCACCTTGACACATTACCGCATTGATGCCAACCACAGCAATAGTTATGAATATTGGAAAAAGATAGGCAGTCCACAACAACCCACTGATACACAGATAAAAGCAATGGTGAAAGCAGCGGCATTACAGACTTTTCAAGGACAAAAATCAACGAAAATAAAGCTGAACAATAAAGGAACGGATTACACCGTGTCGCTACCGAGTCAGGCGGTTTCGTTGTTGTATCTTAGTTGGTGATGGGTTTTCAAAAAAAAGCCCCCCTCAGTATTTAGTTGTTTAGAAACATATTTTCTACAACGTTTTGCAGACGGTATTTACTGAGGGGGGTACTTTCTTTGAAAAAGCAACAATAAATCAAAGAATGCTCGATTTATCCAAGCATTTATCAAGAAAGATTAGCAATTTTGTACACTTATTAATCCCGTTTGGGGTCGTCAGTAAGCCAACCAATAACCGATTGTTTGTTATTGAGTGATAAAAATCATGAAAACAATCACCCTCCTTCTCACAACCTTAACACTATTTTGCCTTTTGTCCTGTAACCAACAAGGGGGAAAAACGAACGTCCTTTACTTTGCGCCTAAAATCATAGAAGCTCATGGCTATATTGTACCAAAAGACAGTATAGCAGACCCCAAAGTGATACCTGCTGGAAACCCAAAAGTTGTTCCTGTTGGCAGCCCAAAAGTTGTCACCATTCCGACTAACGTACATCCTATTGGCAGCCCAAAAGTTGTTGTAGCAGGCACCCCCAAAGTCTGTACGCCTGGTCAAGATTCTTTCACACTTCCGAAAACAGTCCATGCTATTGAGAAACCTTTTGTAGCGGGCATCCCTGAAAAAGTGCTTGCTAAAGAGGCAACATCTAAAGACCCAAACCCATATAGCTTTTCTTCTTTTGGTAAACAACAAGGCTTAAATTACTTGGGCATAAGAAGTTTATTGGAAGACCGTGCGGGCAATCTTTGGCTAACCACGACTGGCAGGGGCGTAAACCGCTATGATGGAAAGTATTTCACCTATTTTACTAAAAAAGAAGGGCTGCCTAATGGTATTGTAGGTTCCATAATAGAAGACCATTCTGGAAACATCTGGTTTGGTACCAATGGCGGGGTGAGCCGCTACGATGGTAAGACTTTCACCAATTTTACTGAAAAGGAAGGTCTATCAAATGGTATTGTTTTTTCTATGTTAGAAGACCGTTCTGGTAATCTTTGGTTCGGTACTTTTGACGGATTGAACCGCTATGATGGGAAAACATTCACCCATTTTACGACCAAGGAAGGGTTGCCCAAAAATTGTATTTATAACATGTATGAAGACCGCGCTGGAAACTTGTGGTTGGCGACAAATGGTGGGGGTGTATGTCGTTATGATGGGAAGTCCTTCACCACTTTTTCTGAAAAGGAAGGATTATCCAATAATATTGTTCGCATTATCTTGGAAGACAGATACGGCAATATGTGGTTTGGCACCGATGGCGGCGGGTTAAACCGTTACGATGGGC
>JAYVFS010000101.1:0-14373 GCA_043772905.1 Saprospiraceae bacterium
GATATCTCCAAAATATAATAACAAATCACTAACGTATTCTTCTATCATTTTTTTTTCGCTAAAGTTACTTTTTTTCTACTTCTCCGAAGTTACCAGAAACTTAAAATCATCGCAATGAAAAATGTACTTTTCTCTATTCTCTTCGTGTTTACGACTTTTTTAATGGGTTGCCAAGGCAGTGGTGAGCAAGCCAAATCGGTTACAAGTGATGCGTCATCTGCCGCAGGTGGTGGGCAATCAGGTGTTCAGGACGATGTATCTCAAAAAGATGTGGTCAAAGTTGCCATTGCGTCTCCCGACCACACGACTTTGGTCAAAGCGGTACAAGCTGCAGAATTGGTGGACGTATTGTCAAATGCAGGACCTTTTACCGTCTTTGCGCCAACCAATGCCGCCTTCGCTCAGTTGCCCGCAGGAACGGTTGAAGGTTTACTCAAACCCGATAAGAAAAACGATTTGGCGGATGTTTTACAATACCACGTAACTCTTTCTGCCTTAGATGCCAGCAGTTTTACGGACGGTCAAAGCCTGAGTATGGTGAATGGTGGCAATGCAAAAATCACTGTGAAAGATGGCAAAGTGTATATTAATGATGCCCAAATCATTGCTTCTGTCAAGGCTTCAAATGGTATGGTTCATGTGATTGATAAGGTCATACTCGCACCTACAAAGTAATTCATTTTTAGGTTTTTACAACTGTGAGAGGTTCGTTTTAGGCGAGCCTCTTTTTTTTTAATCAGAATTTTGATGGTATTTTTTTTTGTTAGACATTAAAAAGAACGATGAAAAGCGAAAATTCGCTACTCAATTTATACTTTTGCGAACGGGCTTTGTCATCAACGCAAGATTCATCATTCATCATTTATAATTCACCATTCCAATATGTCTCCTTATCCGCACTTACTCAAACCACTTGATTTAGGCTTTACCACTTTAAAAAACCGTGTATTGATGGGTTCGATGCACACAGGTTTAGAAGAACAAAAAAACGGTTTTGAACGCTTAGCTGCGTTTTATGCAGAACGCGCAAAGGGTGGGGTAGGGCTCATCGTCACCGGTGGTATTTCGCCCGATTATTTTGGAACAGTGATGCCCAAAGCGGCTCGTATGACGAACAGCCGTCATGTCAAAAAGCATAAAATCATTACAGAAGCCGTTCATACTGCGGGGGGTAAAATCTGTATGCAAATCCTTCACGCAGGGCGTTATGCGTACCAGCCGTGGAGTGTAGCACCGAGTGCGATAAAATCACCGATTACGCCTTTCAAACCCTTCGCTTTGCCAACTTGGGGCGTGCAAAAGACCATTAACAATTATATTTCGGCAGCGGCCTTAGCGCAAGAAGCGGGTTATGATGGCGTAGAAGTCATGGGTTCGGAAGGGTATTTGATTAATCAATTCATTGTTTCAAAAACCAATAAACGGACGGATAAATGGGGTGGCAGTTATGAAAATAGGATACAGTTTCCGATTCAGATTGTCAAAGGGATTCGGGAAAAAGTAGGTAAGAATTTCATCATCATCTATCGCTTGTCAATGCTCGATTTGGTGGAAGGCGGCAGCACTTGGGAAGAGGTAGAAATTTTAGCAAAAGAGATAGAAAAAGCCGGTGCAACCATCATCAATACAGGCATCGGTTGGCACGAAGCGCGGGTGCCGACGATAGGCACGATGGTGCCACGAGGCGGTTTTGCATGGGTCACGAAACGGTTGATGGGCAAGGTTAATATCCCTTTGGTGACGACAAATCGCATCAATATGCCCGATATTGGCGATAAAATCATAGCAGATGGGTTTGCTGACATGGTTTCTATGGCACGTCCGTTTTTAGCAGATGCGGATTTTGTGGTTAAAGCAGAAACGAATCGAGCCGATGAAATTAATACCTGTATCGGTTGCAATCAAGCCTGTCTCGACCATACTTTTCAGTTGAAAACAGCGAGTTGTTTGGTCAATCCTCGGGCTTGTCATGAGACACTTTTGCAGTATTTGCCGACCCAAAAGAAGAAAAAAATAGCCGTTGTGGGCGCAGGTCCCGCAGGTTTAGCAACCGCAACAGTTGCCGCAGAACGTGGGCATGAAGTCCATTTATATGAAGCCGCATCTGAAATCGGCGGTCAATTCAATATGGCAAAACAAATTCCAGGCAAAGAGGAATTTTATGAAACGATTCGTTATTTTAATAGACAAATTGAACTAACAGGCGTTCATTTACACCTAAATACAAGGGTAAATACCAATTATTTAACAAAAGAACAATTTGATGAAGTGATATTGGCAACAGGCGTAACGCCGCGAGAACTTAAAATTGAAGGCATCAACCACCCCTCAGTATTGTCGTATATTGAAGTGTTGAAAGATAAAAAACCTGTTGGCAAACGAGTGGCTTTGATTGGTGCGGGCGGCATTGGTTTTGATGTCGCTGAATTTTTAGCGCAAGAAGGAGAGTCTATAAGCCTTGATACTGAAGCATTTATGGAAGAATGGGGTGTAGATATGGCTTATCAAAAAGGTGGTGCATTGACAAAACCGCATCCTGAACCTTCGCCACGTACCATTTATTTGTTGCAACGTACCAAAGGTAAAGTAGGTGCTAAATTGGGCAAAACCACAGGTTGGATTCACCGCAGCAGCTTGAAAATGAAGGAAGTCGAAACCATTGACGGTGTGACTTACGAAAAGATTGACGACAAAGGTTTGCACATCAATATTGATGGTTTTTATAGACTATTAGAAGTTGATAATGTCGTGATTTGTGCAGGACAAGTATCTTTAAATGCTTTGTTAGACCCCCTCAGTAAAGCGGGCGTTTCGACACATATTATAGGTGGTGCGTTTGAAGCTTTGGAGTTAGATGCTAAAAGAGCGATTGATCAAGGGTCTCGTTTGGCAGCTGAATTATAGCTCAATTTTACTTTTCAAAACTTTAAAAATGACTACTTTTGAGCTTTTCTAATGTCAAAAGCTATGAAACGAACTATAATCATAAAAGAAAAGGAGATTTCCTTTATTTTGGTTGATGGAGTTGAATACTTCAATTTAACAGAAATTGGCTCTTTAGATGAAGAATCCAGAGACGACCTCATTCGGTCATGGATGCGAAATCGTTTAACCTTAGAGTCGCGGATTGTATGGAACAGATGTTTAACCCGAATTTTAAAGGTGACGGTCTCGGCACCTTTAGAATTGAAGCAGGTCTGAATTCTTTCAATTTGACGCCAAGAAAATGGATTGATGCAACTGATGCCATTGGTATTATTTCAAAAGCAGGGCGTTATGGTGGTGGTACGTTTGCACATCGTCATTTGGCGTTGTTGTTTGCAGCTTGGCTGAATCCAGAATTCAATATGCGGATGATTATTGAATTAGATAGACTCAAGCAAGAAGAATTGAAGCAGTTGAAAGAGAGCGAACATTGGAATTTGCGGAGAGAGTTTTCAAAAATAAACTATCATATTCATACTAAAGCGATTCAAACCCACATTCTGCCAAAACACAATCTACCCGTTAAAAATCAAGGTGTTGTTTATGCTTCTGAAGCAGATTTGCTTAATAAAGTTGTTTTTGATATGACCGCTTCCGAATGGAGATTGCAAAACCCTGAAATAAAAGGTAATATTAGAGATGCTGCTTCTGATATTCAATTGACTATTTTAGCTAATTTGGAAAGTCTTAATGCTGAATTGATAAGTCAAGGACTGAATCAACAAGAACGACTTGACGCATTAGAAAAAATGAATACTGAACAATTACAGGTTCTATATGAAAAACGGCTGAATGAGGTTTTTAAAAAAAAGAAAAATAAGTAAACAGTTATAAAACAATAAACATTGGCACACACAAAAATCTGGACGGGTTCTGAACATTATATCTGTGACCCCGAATTAGCACAAGCCTTTCACATCGCCCGAACTCTCGGAATGCCCCTTTTAATTGAAGGCGAACCCGGAACAGGCAAAACGGAATTACCGATTCAATACGCAAACGACCAAAATTTGCCGCTTTTTACCTATCCCGTAGGCTCAAAAAGCAATGTTGAGCAATTTGTTGCCAAATTTGACCACGTAAAATATTTGCGTGATTCGCAAGTGGAAGTCCTCAATGCACAACGGACGGAGCGTGGTTTAGACCCCCTCAGTAGTGGCGGACGTACAACCGAAAATTTGGACGATTATGTCCTCATGGGACCTGCTGCAAAAGCGTTCAGTACGCCACATTCAGTTTTGTTGATTGATGAAATTGACAAAGCACCGCGTGAATTTCCAAACGACTTGCTCTTTGCTTTGAGCCATAGGCAGTTTATTTTGCCTGAATCAGGTAAAACGATTGAGGTTAGCGAGGAAAATATGCCTGCTATTGTCATCACAAGTAATCGGGAACAGGAATTGCCGACGGCTTTCAAAGGTCGCTGCATTTATCACTACATCGGCTTTCCCGACCCGACGATGATGGAGGCGATTGTCAAAAAGCATTTTCCAACAATTGAAGGCGTTTTGCTTGAAAAAAGCATCAGTTTGTTCTATCAATTGCGGAATATCGGCTTAGACCGTGCGCCTGCAACACGTGAGATTTTACATTGGCTCAAATACCTACACAATTTTCCTGTTGACGAAGCTGTGAAAAAAATTGATAAAAAAGAAGGTATGGGCATTTTGATAAAATCGCAAAATGACATGAAGAAAATCAAACAACGCTACAATGTTTAACAGCCTCCCTCAATATCTGAAAGACAATAAATTGCAAGGCGATGTGCGGACATTGCTGTTGCTCAAAAAGAGTATCGAAAAGGGGCTTGTCCATACTTTGGGCGATTTGTATGTGGTTTTGAAAGGTTTAGTCACCAATTCACCAAAGGATATTGGACCGTTTACAACGGCTTTTTATCAATATTTCTTAGGCATTGACATCAAAAAAGGGGAAAGTTTGGATTCTGCTATTCAACGCAGCGAGACTTTTAAAGATTGGTTGAAAAATCAAGACTTTGAAGAAATTGATATGCCAGATATGAAGGATTTGGTTGAATCATTCCTCAACGAAGTGCATCTGACGACCTATGATATTCAAAATATACTGAGGGGGGAGGATATTCTCGAAAATGACGACCCAAATCGTGCTGATACTGAAGGACCCGACGATGACCCTGTTGATGCCGTCAAACGGGCTGCCGATTACAGCAATTTGTCTTTGGAAGAACTTTTGGAGCGCATGAAAAAAGTGGCTGAACAACAAAAACGACGACATTCGGGTGGGACACATTGGATAGGCACAGGCGGTGCGTCGCCTTATGGCAATGGTGGTGCGGCACAAGGCGGTATCAGAGTAGGCGGACAAGGCGGTGGCAAAATGGCACGAGCCGTTATGGGTGATAAGAACTTTTTTCCTGTTGATACCCATGTTATTTTGCAAGATAACAATATAGATGTGGCTTTGGCTTTCTTAAAAGGTATTGAAGATGAATCCGTTGAGCGGTTTTTAGATATTCCTGCGACGATTACTGAGGGGGTCAAACAAGGCGCAATATTCCTACCCATTGAACGTGAAAAGATAGACCAAAAGGTGCAAGTCTTGTTGCTGATTGACAACGGCGGTTGGTCAATGTCGCCTTATATTGCTTCTGTAACGAAGTTGTTTTCAAAAATGAAACGACGTTTTGCACATGATTTGAAGACCTATTATTTCCACAATACCATTTATGGTGGTGCTTATACAGATTCTTTTCGTTCACCAAAAGAGTTTGAAAGCCTTGAAAAAATCCTGAAATTGGATAAAAACTACGCTGTTTTCATCATCGGTGATGCTGATATGGCACCTTATGAATTGTCAAAAGATAGTATCAAAGATTGGCAAGCCTTGAAAGACCGTTTTGAACGTATCATCTGGCTCAATCCGATGGATTTGAAGTATTGGGGCAGCTCGATGTCGGTCAATATGTTGCAACAGGTTTATGACATGTTTCCGTTATCTCCTTATGGTATTGAAAAAGGGGTGGAGTTGATGAATCGGAAGCGGCGGTTTGGGAAAGCGGTTTGACATTAAGAGTTTGTGAAAATTGAAAAAAAATATCCGACTGTTCTCCCAAATAGTATCTTTGCGGCGTGATGAAGAAAATATTATTATTTTTTACTATCGCAGGGGCAATGTTTTTTTCAAATGCCCTTTGCGCCCATGATGTGAAACTTGAAACAGGTTTCAAAATAACCCAACAGAACAATGCTGTTGGTTATGGCTCATCAAGTAGCGCTTACACAACTATTGATTATTTCTTTGCATACATATCCGATGATGACACAGATGATTCCGAAAGGAAAAAAGTGTCTTCGGGTAAAACATCTTCCACTAATACTTATTTTTCTCCGCAAAAATTTGCGGATACCGGCTTCAAAAAAATCTTACCAACCAAAATTTTCCGTGCATTCTGCACAAAACTCTTTCTTTTTAATGGCGTATTGAGGATTTGAATACTGCCTTATCTTAGGGAATCGCTTTTCCCGAACTCAACTTTATTTATTTTACTAAAAATGGGATAGGTCTCTGCGGAGGCTTGTTGACTATGATGCTGTTATTGAAAGCTACTATAACATTACATTTAGGAGATTTTGAAAATTTCCTAAATGCAATAAATGATGGGTTTTCAGTTACAGATTGACTAAATTTTTAAAAATTTAGTCAATCTATTCTTACACTTCCAAAAAGTGAAGCAGTCAAATTACCCCCCTCAGTATTTTCCTCTTTTTAGGATAGTTCATTCCTGCCCGTTTCACCTTGAATTTTGCCCGTTTCACGGTCATATTCGTTTGGGGCGGACTATAAAGGTTTCACTTTTGTCCAGTTATTTAATCTGTATGAAAAATACATATATTTTTAAAAATAAAATAAAATTTTCATGTACAAGTCAATTCTCTTAATCACCCTACTATCTTTTGTAAGTTTTACCGCTTGTAAAGACAAAAAAGAAGAAGAAAAAAAAGAAGCGGGAAAACTGCCTATCACCAATCCGATAGTCATGGATACGATGATGACAAAGGAATACATCGCCGAAATCCAATCGCTTCAAAATATTGAGGTCCGTTCCAAAGTCAAAGGCTTTTTGGAAACCATCAATATTGACGAAGGGCAACGTGTGGAAGCGGGCAAATTGCTTTTTACCATACGCGCACGAGGCTATGAAGCGGAATTAGTCAAAGCACAAGCGCAAGTGAGAACAGCGGAATTGGAAATGCAAAATGTGAAGACATTGGCAGACAAAAACATCGTTTCGCAACCTGAACTCGCCTTAGCGATTGCAAAAGTTAATGAAGCCAAAGCCGAAGTCGGCATTGCCGAAGCCGAATTGTCTTTTACGAAAATCGCGGCCCCTTTTAGCGGCATCATTGATAGGCTTAAAATCAAGGTCGGTAGCTTGATTGACGAAGGCGCTTTATTGACCACTTTGTCAAATAATAAAGAAGTTTATGCCTATTTCAATATGTCTGAAAGAGAGTATTTGGATTTCAAAATGAAAGGAAAAGACAAAGAAAAAAATGTCGTTTCGCTGATGCTTGCCAATGGAATGCCGCATAAATATAAAGGGGCAATTGAAGCGATTGAAGGGGAATTTGACAAAAACACAGGCAGTATTGCGTTTAGAGCGAAATTCCCTAACCCTGATTTGTTGCTGAAACATGGCGAAACAGGTAAAGTGCAATTGACTGTTGACTTGAAAAATGCGCTTGTTATTCCTCAAAAAGCGACGTATGAATTGCAGGACAAAGTATATGTCTTTGTCGTTGATGATAAAAATGTCGTCAAAGCGAGAAATATTGTCATAAAACAGCGATTCCAAAATCTGTATGTCATCGAATCAGGCTTGTCTGTGAATGACAAAATTCTCTTGGAAGGTGTTCAAACCGTAAAAGAAGACGATAAAATCGAAACGGAATTGCTTTCTGCAAAGGAGGTTATTGAGCATTTGCAATTAATCAAACAATAGTTATCTCAATTCGGAATCATCGGTTTAGCTCTATACTGAGGGGGTATAGATTTACGAAATCTTTAAGATTTCGTAAATCTCATCAACTAACGAACTTGGTGATTCCATCTTAATTTATAACGAAAATAAGATGTTTAATAAATTTATATCGAGACCCATATTATCTATTGTTATCTCGCTTATCATTAGTTTATTGGGTGGCTTGGCATTAATGCAATTGCCCGTAACACAGTTCCCTTCGATTTCTCCGCCAAAAGTGAATATCACGGCTGAATACCCCGGGGCAAATGGTGAATTGATGATAAAAGCGGTTGTTATTCCTTTGGAACGGGCTATAAATGGCGTTCCTGGCATAAAATACGTCGCTTCTGATGCGGGTAACGACGGTACAGCGACGATTCAATGCGTTTTTAATTTGGGTACTGACCCTAATATCGCCGCGGTCAATATTCAGAATCGTGTGGCTGCCGTCATCAATAAATTGCCGCCGATTGTGGTGAGAGAAGGGGTTAAAATCACACGTGAGGAATCCAATATGCTCATGTATGTCAACTTGTACAGCACTGACCCTAATTTAGATGAAAAGTTTTTATTCAATTTTGCGGACATTAATTTGTTGTCTGAATTGAAGCAAGTAAATGGTGTCGGTGTTGCAGATATTCTCGGAAATAGAGAATATGCGATGAGAATATGGTTGAAACCAGATAGAATGTTAGCCTATAAAATTTCAGCCGATGAGATTATGAAAGCCTTAGAAGAACAAAGTTTAGAAGCATCACCTGGTCGGACAGGGGAAAGTTCGGGCAAAAAATCACAGGCTTTTGAATACGTTTTAAAATATTCAGGGCGATACACGAATAAAGAAGGGTACGAAAATATTATTTTGCGCTCGACATCTGACGGGCAAATTTTGCGTCTAAAAGACGTTGCAGATGTCGAATTTGGCAGTTCTTACTACGATTTATATTCAAAATTGAACGGTAAAACCTCCGCAGCGATAACCATTAAGCAATCCTACGGCAGTAATGCCAGCGAGGTTATCAAGAACGTCAAAGCAAAATTAGAGGAAGTAAAAGCATCGTCTTTTCCCAAAGGCATGGAATATGAAATCAGTTATGACGTATCAAAATTCTTAGATGCGTCCATCGAAAAGGTCATTCACACCTTGATTGAAGCCTTTATTTTGGTGAGTTTGGTGGTTTTTATATTCTTAGGTGATTGGCGTTCTACCTTAATTCCAGCGATTGCTGTGCCTGTTTCCTTGATTGGCACGTTCTTTTTCATGCAATTTTTTGGCATTACGTTGAATCTGATTACGCTATTTGCTTTGGTTTTGGCGATTGGTATTGTCGTGGATAATGCCATCGTGGTTGTGGAAGCGGTTCATGCCAAGATGGAAGAACTGAATGTCGAGGCACAAGAAGCAACCGAATTAGCGATGCACGAAATAAGCGGTGCTATCATAGCGATTACCTTAGTTATGGCTGCCGTTTTTATTCCAGTAGCGTTTATGGCGGGTCCTGTGGGCATTTTTTATAGGCAGTTTTCGGTGACAATGGCGACTTCTATTGTTTTGTCGGGTATCATTGCTTTGACTTTAACGCCCGCTTTATGTGCCATGATGCTCAAAAATCCGCACGGCAAACCAAAGAAAAAGACCATACTCAATCGTCTTTTAACTGGTTTTAACAACGGATTTAATCGGTTGTTGGGTCGGTATAAAGGCATTTTGACGGCTATTGTCAATCGGCGTGTGGTCACAGTTTTAGTTTTAGCCCTTTTCTGCGTCGGAACGTGGTTTTTAAACAACTCCATTCCATCGGGCTTTATTCCCAATGAAGACCAAGGCGTTTTTTATGCCATTGTTCTGACTCCACCAGGTTCGACATTGGAACGCACAAATGCGGTCAGTGAGCAAGTACAAAAAGTTGCGGAAGAAATTGACGGTGTGGCATCGGTTTCCTCAATGGCAGGGTATGAAATTTTATCGGAAGGCACAGGTGCAAATGCAGGAACTTGTTTGGTCAATCTTAAACCCTGGGACGAGCGCAAACATTCGATGCAGGAGATAATGAATGAATTGGAAGAAAAAACCAAGGACATTAAAGGTGCCAGCATCGAGTTTTTCCCACCGCCAGCCGTCCCAGGTTATGGTGCTGCGGGTGGTTTTGAACTCCGTGTTTTGGATAAAGGAGGCAGTGGTGATTATAAATTGATGGAAACGGTCACTAAGGATTTCGTAGCGGAATTGAGGAAAAGACCTGAATTGACCTCTGTTTTCACGTTTTACAGTGCCAGTTTTCCGCAATTTATGCTCAATATTGACAATGACAAAGCCCAACAAAAAGGCGTGACAATTGACAATGCCATGAGCACTTTATCAACGCTTGTCGGTAGTAACTATGAAACCAGTTTCATCAAATACGACAGGCAATATAAAGTCATGGTACAGGCTTCGCCCGAATATCGCGCCTTGCCAGAGGACATTTTGAAGCTCTATGTCAAAAACGATAAAGGTGAAATGGTGCCTTACTCTGCCTTTATGACGATGGATAAGGTCTATGGTTTGTCCGAAATTACACGACACAACATGTACAATGCCTCTGAAGTCAGTGGTGACGCCGCCCCAGGTTATAGTAGTGGTGCGGCTATTGATGCCATTACAGAAGTGGCGAAGACCAAATTGCCAAGGGGTTTTGGCATTGACTGGGCGGGTATTTCAAAAGACCAAGTCGGACAAGGCAATCAAGCTATTTATATTTTCTTGATTGTTTTGGTGTTTGTCTATTTGTTGTTATCGGCGCAATACGAAAGTTTCATTTTGCCTTTCCCTATCCTTTTGTCTTTGCCGACGGGTATTTTCGGCGCATTTGTATTTCTTAAACTCATGGGCTTAGAAAACAACATTTATGCACAGGTTTCTATGGTGATGTTGATTGGTTTGCTCGCAAAAAATGCGGTATTAATCGTCGAGTTTGCTGTACAAAGGCATCGAGCAGGCGCATCGGTCTTTCAAGCCGCCATTGATGGTTCAGCCGCCCGTCTCCGTCCTATTTTAATGACATCATTTGCCTTTATTGCGGGCTTGATTCCTTTGGTCAGGGCAACAGGACCGGGAGCGATTGGTAACAGAACGATTGGTTCAGCCTCTGCGGGTGGTATGTTGTTCGGAACAATCTTCGGGGTGCTTATCATTCCGGGTTTGTACTATATTTTTGGACGCATCTCTGAAAGGCATCCGCTTGTTGAACGTGAAAATATAAATCCTTTAACAGAAGAAATTGATCATAATGTTTAAAATGAAAATATTTAAAAAAGATAAGCATAACAAGGCGTTCATGTTCGGGGAACTTTCAAAGTTCCCCGAACATAATGCACAATCGCAAAAGCACCCCCTCAGTATTTTGAGGAAATCCGCACCGTTTTTAGTCGCTATACTTTACATCTTTCAAACAAGTTGTAAGCTGCCTATTCCCGCACAGATGCCAGCACTAAAATCTGCGCCTGATGCCTATACCAACTCAACCGACACGACCAATTCAGGACAAATGAATTGGAGAGAGTTTTTCAATGACAAAAACCTCATTGCGCTCATTGACACGGCTATTCGCAACAATCTAGAGGTTTTAATGACCTTGCAGGACATCGAAATGGCACAAAACAAAGTGCAAATGCGGCATGGCGCATTACTCCCCTCAGTATTGGTGGGTGGAGGTCTCGGCTATGATAAAGTTGGGCGATATACTTCCACAGGAGCAGGTGATGCGTCAACAGAAATCACACCAGGCAAAATGGTACCTGAATTACTCACTGATATGTCTGGAGGTATAAGAGCCAGTTGGGAAATAGACATTTGGGGTAAACTAAAAGCGGCTAAAAGTGCAGCCTTGACAAAATACCTCGGAACGCTTGAAGGACGCAATTTCGTTATGACCAATTTGATTGCCGAAGTTGCCAATTCTTACTACGAACTTTTGTCTTATGATAACCAATTGGACATCATCAGACAAACCATACAGTTGCAAACCAATCAGTTAGAAGTGGTTAAAGTGCAAAAAGAAGCGGCAGTCGTTACAGAATTAGCCGTCAAGCAATTTGAAGCACAGATATACAGTACGCAAAGTATGGAATACGAGATACTGCAAAGCATTACCGAAACGGAGAATAAGATAAATTTCTTATTAGGCAGATTTCCGCAACCCATCGTGAGGGATAAAGAGACATTAACAACTCAATTACCCAATCGCATAAAACAAGGCATTCCGTCTCAATTATTAAAAAACAGGCCCGATGTTCGGCAAGCCGAATTGGAAATAATAGCGGCAAAATGGGATGTGAAGGTAGCACAATTGGAGTTTTATCCATCATTGAGCCTTTCAGGTGCATTGGGTTTACAATCATTCAGCCCACGTTATTTATATAAACTGCCCGAATCATTGGCTTCCTCATTAATCGGCGATATGGCAGGACCCATCATCAACAAAAATGCGATTATGGCGGAATTCAAAACGGCAAATGCCTTACAAATACAAGCGATGTACGAGTATCAAAAAACCATTTTAAATGCCTTTTTTGAAGTGACAACGGAATTATCAAGGATAGATAATTTACAAAAACACTACGATTTCAAAGCAAAAGAAGTAGATGTTCAAACAAAGTCTATTGACATTGCCAACGAATTATTCAAAGCCGCCAGAGCCAATTATTTAGAAGTTTTGAACACACAACGTGAAGCATTGGATTCAAAATTGGAGTTGATAGAACTAAAAAAACGGCAATTTAATGCGGTTACGAATGTGTATAGAGCTTTGGGTGGTGGTTGGAAATAGATAGTCCGCCTTTAGCGGAACACCTCGTTCAGGGAACTTCAAAAGTTCCCTGAACGTTAACTCTTGTCCTCATTATTGCGTCTGCCGACTGCCGACAGCATTAAAGCAACTACTGACCATTTATTAAAGTTACACCTACCTACCGTCATTCTTGTACTTTCCGACAGCATTCTTGTATCTACCTGCCGTCATTCTTGTGCTTTCCGACAGCGTTCTTGTACCTACCTGTTGTCATTCTTGTGCTTTTCGACAGCGTTCTTGCACCTACCTGTCGTCATTCTTGCGCTTTCCGACAGCGTTCTTGTACCTACCTGTCGCCATTCTTGTGCTTTCCGACAGCGTTCTTGCGCCTTACCTGTTGTCATTCTTGTGCTTTCCGACAGAAATAAAGCAACCATCTACTATGCGTTTAGTGGAACACCACGTTCAGGGAACTTTTGAACACCCCTTTCGCTTAAAATTTCGCCGTTAAAGCAGCTTGAAACGGCATCTATCATCTTGAAACCACCGATTTTTAATCGGTGGGCAATAATCATCCACGAGTCTCATCTATCATCTATTCAAAACATCACATAAAAAGACGTTGGATGTGATGTTTTGAATAGATGATAGATAGAGGGGTAAGTGTATTGCCTCACCCCGCCGTTGAAACGGCGGGTTTCAAGATGTTAGATGGTTTTAAGCGCGAAATTTTAAGCGAAAGGGGTGTTTTGAAGTTCCTTGAACGTCATGCGTAGTTCCTGATGAAGTGACTCCCTCAGTATTTTTACTTTTGATAGTCGAAGTACATTAAATACAAAGGCGTAAAAAATTAAAAAACAATTCTTTACAAAAACTATTTTTTATTATGAGAAAATAATATTTTTGTGGATGGATAGGATATACCGCAATTGGTTACAGATTAATCGTAGTTTTCGAAAATTAAAAAATAAAATTTTATGAACAATAGTGTTACAAATATACTCAATCAAGTCTATTCGATTGGAAATAAGCATAGAGAAATAGCACAGATTACGGGAGAAAATTTTAATATTTTTAATATTCTGAATTTGCATACAAGCGAAGTCCGCCTCCATTCAAATTTTTTATCTAATCTGCTTAATCCAGAGGGGTCGCATGGTCAAGGTGATATTTTTTTGAAAATATTTATAGATTATCTCACAAGTATTGAAAAAATAAAAAAGCACACTTTTAATACAATTAAAGCTAAAACAACAAGTGAGTTTTATATCGGCAAAAAAACAAAAGATAGAGGAGGAAGAATAGATATTTATATTTCCGATAATGAGAATGCTATTATTATTGAAAACAAGATATATGCAGGAGACCAAGAAAATCAATTACTTCGGTATTATAATCATAACGACAAAGCATCACTATTTTACTTGAATTTGGAAGGAGAAAGCCCGAGTGAATTTTCGACAGGAAAAAAAATTGAAGAAAATGAGGATTTCTTTTGTATTTCATACAAGTACGATATTATCAATTGGTTAGAAATATGTAGAAAGGAAGCTGCAAATCATCCTATGTTAAGAGAGACGTTGTTACAATATATTTATTTAATCAAATCATTAA
>JAYVFS010000102.1:0-43582 GCA_043772905.1 Saprospiraceae bacterium
TGTTCTGCACCACCGCGAAACAAAGCCCCGTGCGGCAAAACCAAAGCCATTGTCCCATTTTCTGCCAAATGATGAATCATGTGTTGCACAAAAGCAAAATCGGCTTTACTACTCGGTGCCAATCTGCCGTACTGACTGAACCTATCATCGCTCATAAACAAAGGATTGGCAGACCATTGTGCCGAAAAAGGTGGATTGGCGACAATGGCTTCAAAGGTTTGTCCTTCGTGTTGTGGATGCTCCAAAGTATCTTCTTGCTTAATGTCAAATTTGCGATAATGAACGCCGTGTAGAATCATATTCATCCGCGCCAAGTTGTAGGTCGTGCGGTTCATTTCTTGCCCATAATAATTGTTGACATCTTCAACTTCTCTCGCAACGCGCAACAACAAAGAACCTGAACCACAAGTCGGGTCATAGACAGATTTGAGTTTGTGTTTGCCTGTTGTAACGATTTTAGCCAAAACCATTGACACTTGTTTTGGTGTATAGAACTCACCTGCCTTTTTTCCTGCACCACTTGCAAATTGTGCAATGAGATATTCGTAAGCATCGCCTAAAATATCTGCATCTGAATTGGTCAATTCAAAATCTATTTTATCCAAATGCGCCAAAACTTTGGCAATGATTTCGTTGCGGGCATCGGGTGTTTTGCCGAGTTTGGTTGAGTTTAAATCCATATCCTCAAAAAGATTGTCAAAATCCTCTTCGCTGTCCGTTCCCATCGTACTCAACTGAATATTGATAAGGATTTTTTGTAAATCTTCGAGAATGAAATTGGTTTTACTGGCATCAAAAGCATCTATTTCTGTATTGCTGCCATTGCCGCGTTTTGCCACTTCCGAAAACAGTTCTTCGGGTTTTAAGAAATACCCCAATTTATCTAAGGCTTCTTCGTGAACAGCATCGAGATATTCTCTACTGTCTTTGAGTTGCGGATTGATGTCGCGGAATTTGATATTGTCAGGCTCTAATATTTCATTAGCGAATATTTCCATCTTTTCGCTCAAATACTTGTAGAAAATAAAACCAAGAATATAGTCTCGAAATTCGTCGGCGTTCATCTTACCCCTCAGTGTATTGGCAATTTGCCAGAGTTGTTGTTCTAAAACTCTTTTGTGGTCTTCGTTCATAATAAATAGATTGGTTTAAGATTTTAATTTGTGAATTGCAAATAAACCTATTATTCTACATACAACATAAAAAGCCGCCAAATCTTTCCAATTCAAATAAAAAAAAAGTCCATAAATGAAAAAGTAAATCTCCTTCTCCCTAAAAGAACCGTACAGACTGTGGTTGATGCTTGTTAAGCCGCTATATGCTTATGTTATGTCTCCATTCACGGCAAAAAGTCCGAAAAACACACCGACGAAAATATTTTTTAAAAATATTGATTTATTTTCATCTCGCGCGTAACTTTCTAAAACAGCCCAACGTAAATTAAAAACATAACACCGTGTGTGAGAACAAATGAACAGACCATAATGAATTTTATAATAACGGTTCAAAAAGTGCTTATAACGGTTCATCAAGGGCATAAAACCGTCCTTGAAAAGTACATAACCGAAAGTGGAAGGGTGTAAAACCGTCAACGGAAAGCGCATAACCGAAGGAAGGAGTGCACAAAACCGTTGTCGGAGAGCGCAAAACGGACGCGAAAAAGTACATAACCGACGACGGAGAGCGCATAACGGACGAAGGGATACTGTAAAACGGTTGGCTGCAAGGGCAAAACGGAGGAAGGGTTGGTGCAAAACGGATGATGAAAGGCTCTTGAAAATGGTTTTTTTTTATTAAATCACATTTCATAATTTTTCTAAATCATTTCACAATGGTACTCACAAATTATAACTGCGGTCAAGCAGAACTCTACAAAGCCTGCCGTATCGTTTGGCTTTTATGCCAAGAATACTTGACGGAATTCGCCGATTACAAAAGCATTTACACGGCTGCTTTTATTGCCGAAAATTTGGCACTCATCAACACCGTTAAAGCCTTGCCCGACTGGGAGGAACGTATGGCACCTGTCAAAGAATCGCGCAAAGATTTGGTCGCAGAAAGACTGGATGCTTCGGATTTTTACAAACTTTTATTTGGCTACTGTACCACCGCTTTTAGTGACGATACGGCTCTTCGAGATGATATGTACGAAGAAGCAGGTAAATCGTATTACGATAAAATTGGGGGCGGCAGTTGGACGGAAATTTCAGGTTTGTTAACAGCGATGATACCTTTTGTTCGGAACAGAAAAGATGTTTTGATGACAAAAGGACACATGCCCGCTACATTCTTAACACGTCTTGAAAACAAACAAACTTCTTTTATAGCTGCACAAGAACTGTGGTCAACCAAAAATGCAGAATCACCTGTGGGGACAGATACTAAAATCATTGCCAATAATGACCTCAAAGTAAGGGCAATGGCAGTCATTAAAGATGGTCCTTTGGTGTTTTTGAGGAAAAAAGACATCGCTAAAAAGTTCGTGTGGGCAACCATTTTGTCGCAAGTGAGTGCGCCAAGACCGACGGGACTCACGGGTAAAGTCACAGATGTCCTAACAAAAGACCCCCTCAGTATTGCAACGGCAACGATAACATCTCTTGGTCTTACTGTTACTTGCGATAAGTCAGGACGTTTTGAGTTTGCGTCTCTCCCCGCGGGTACATACAGCATCGAATTCAAAGCAGACGGTTACAAAACATTCGTTGTAGATGCCCGTGAGGTCATGGAGGGCGTGACAGGGCGTTTAAATGTTGTGATGGAATCAGTTGGTGCGTTGGTACTTGAACCTGCATAATTAATGATTAATGATAAACGATGAATGATAAATGACGCTAGGAATTTACTGTTTTATAGTCAATATCGTTCATCATTCATCGTTCATCATTTATCATTCACCATTTCTTATCACCTTTCAAAAAATAACATCGAATGAAAAGAACACCTAAAAAATGGATAGACTATACAGATTGGACAGTCGAACAACACATCGAACATCTTCGCACGAATCCTGATTATTTGGCTTATTATGCCAAATTTAATCCTGACAGTATTGAAAGTTTCATTAAAGAATATGCAATAAACAAACATAGAGATTACAAAAATGAAGAGTATTATAAGGACCTCTACGAATCATATCAAACCCGTTTTTTACATCATGCCGAAAGATATCTTGAACAAATATTGCAAAAGAAATTGTTCAATTTGCAATGTCAATGGCGGGCTTGTCAGATTGAATTGCCCTTGGTGGATATTATTGCCGATTTTGGATATTGGTCATCGAATATACTCATCTGTCCGTTTATTCCACCTATTACAGAAGCTGAAATAGATTTGTGCATCCGTTTTTTACATGAAAGTATTGATTGGGGTAACTGCAACGATTGTTATGTGGAAGACATTTGGCAAGACTACGATGGATTTAAAAATCAAATATTTGTAGATGACCACGAAGGCGAGCCTGAAGCAGAAGCACTCAAAAGTTGGAATTGTGTGGAACTACCTGATTTGTACCAGTTTTTGATACCTATCAAGGCACAACGCATTTAATCAATCTACCCAATATTCGGGGCGAAAAAGAAAAAGAATATGCCGACAAAGGGTCGCAAATAGGTTATGAAGAACGTGTTGCAGAAAGTAAAGCTAAAGGCACTTATAAACCGCATAAATCGGAAGAATTGGATGAAGAAGGCAACCCTGTACCTTATGTGTATATACGCGATTTACATTCTTGGAATGCTTCCGAATTTATTGAAGCGGTTGAAGATGAACGGACAAAAGACATGCACAAAGCTTATGACCATTATAGTAAACGTAACCATGACCTCAATTACGAGGGATTGAAAGAAGACCTTGAAATCCTTCAAGAATTTGATGAACCCATTCCGATTGAAGCACGCAGCGATTGGCGTATAGCCGTTCGATTGGCGGCTTATCGGTTCAGACAAAAGAAAGCTGCTGAGATGTTGCCTTATGTCTATGACTCGTATTTATTAGAATTTGACGATATGGAAGACGTTGATAAAATCATTGCACAACGTGTTGCACGTTTTCAATATGAAGATAAGTACTCTACTTATACGCATCTTCTTCTCGAAAAAAAAGAATTTTTAGATGGACGAGAAGCTTTAACGGGAAAGCGGGATTTTGATTATTTGGCAGATTAGTCAATTAATGATGAATGATAAATGATGAATGATGAATTTTTTATCATTTATCATTTATCATTCATCATTTATCATTTATCATTACTTACATCTTCACAAACTTCATCGGCACATTCCGCACCTTATTAGCCGATACTTGAATGATATACGTGCCTTGCGGCAAATCCCAGACATCAAAATAGAGCGTTTGTTCCCCTTTTTGTACGGCACGCAACTCGGATTGTAGTAAAGTACCAAAAGTATTATAAAATTCAAAACGTACTTCACGTGCGTCTATGCTGCTGAATCGAATCATCAAATCGCCAGGCGTGGCAGAAGGATAAACTTTTTGAATGACAATAGGCACAAGCTGAGGACTGTTTGGTCTTGCAAAGGCTTGAAGTGCCGCCGCCGTTGTCACTGTTATCGCCGCTTCATCGTCTTCCACAGGAATCATCGTTGTATTGTTATCGGGTTGACTGTCCGAATCAAGCGTTGCACACGCCACGACTTGCGTGAATGCTGTCACAGGCGTAGAAACCAAAGCAAAACACGGCATCGCCAACGTTATCGTTTGTCCTGCTGCCAACGTTGGCACATTCCAAGTGTGTAACCACGCATCATAACTTGTTCCTGCCGCAGCTACGGGCGTGCCACCATTGACAAAACCTGTTGGAATTCTGAAATCAACCTTATTACCTGTGGCTGTCACGCCGCCGACATTGCGCAAAGTCAATGTAAAAGTATGCGATGTGTATATCACATACTGAGGGGGTGCAGCGATACTCAATTCAAGGTCGCAAGTGCTGCCTGTTCCTTGTTTCAAGACAGAAACAGCAGCTTCATCGTCTTCATTGGGTGTTGTCGTTGCGTTGTTATTGGGCTGTGAATCTTTGTCGGGTTGGTATGCTGCTGACACTTGTGCAAAACTGATGACTTGACTTGGCATTGTACCAGCGACATCTGTAATGGTCAATGTGCGACTCGCTCCAATGGGCAAAGTACCGATTGTCCAAAGTCCTGTTGTTGCTGCATAAGTACCTTGTTGTGGTGTACTTGATAGATTCGTCAAACCGTTTGGTGTTGTGCGTTTGACGACAACATTGGTTGCCGCAGTGTCGCCTGTGTTTGTGATGGTCAAAGTAAATGTCAATGTATCACCATCTTTTGCTAATGCTTTGTTGCATACTTGAGACAATTGCAAATCAATAAGTTTCACAGGGTTTGCAAACGGAATAGAAAGCAATGTCTCATCATCCTCGCTTGGGATATTGGACGTATTGTTGCCTGGCGAAGAGTCCACATCTGGCGTTGTACACGTCTGCACTTGTGCAAATTGCGTTGTGGTTGGCTGCAAAGTAAACTGTGTTAAGGTCAAAACAGCCGAATCACCTCCTGCGATTGTGCCGATATTCCAATTGCCTACCCATGAGTCATAACTGCCTTTTGTTGTCACATTAGAATTATAAGCTTGACCTGTGGCAATGGGATATTTCACTGTCACACCGTTTGCTGCCGCCAAACCTTTGTTTTTGATTTTCAAAGTAAAAACAACCGTCGTATAAAGCGGTAAAGCCGTCGAATACTGAGGGGGTGCTGTGAGGAACAATTCAAGGTCGCATTGTGTGACCGAAGTACTTTGAATGTCCACCGAAGCCTCATCGTCTTCTGTCGCAATGCTTGTGGTGTTATTGCCCACTTGTGAATCTGGGTCTGACAAAGACGATGTTTGTACTTGTGCAAAGTTGTGAATCGTTGTAACGATATTAGCAACAGTTACATTTATGGTCAACGTCACTGTTTGATTAACAGTCAGATTGCCCACTGTCCAAATACCTGTGCTGTTAGCGTAAGTCCCTTGCGTAGCGGTTGCAAAGGTTAAGCCTGTCGGCAAAACATCTTTAACAGTGACCGAAGCCGTTGGCGAATTGCCTTTATTGATTAATGTTAAAGTATAAGCGACCGAAGAACCGTTTGCGACCGACGTTTTATCGGAAGTCATAGATAATTCAAGGTCGGCATTGGGTGTTAGGGTGGGAGAGAAGGTGATTAAGGTTTCGTCGTCTTCGTTCGCCGTATTGTCTGTATCGTTGCCAGGCGTCGAGTCAGGGTCTGCGGGCGAAGCGGTTTGGACTTGTGCGAAATTGCTTGTGGCAGTTGTTAATGCTGTGACCTTTCCACGTAAAGTTAATGTCACTGTTTGGTTAACAGCAAGGCTTCCGACCGTCCAAATATTCGTTGCAAACGTGCCTACGGAGGGGGTGATGGTTGTGATGTTTAATGCCGCTGGCAAAACATCTTTAACTGTGACACCTGTTGCAGGTTGTGCACCTTTATTTGTTAAAACCAATTGAAAAACAACGGAATCACCATTCAAAACAGGCGTTTTTAAGGTCGTTGTTGACAAATCAAGGTCTGCCAAAAGTGTATTACAATTGGTTGTTCCGAAGAAAACAGAGGCTTCATCGTCTTCATTAGCCGTTTGGTTGGTATCGTTGCCGTGCGGCGAATCAGGGTCGTTTTGGGTCGCCGATTGCACTTGTGCAAAATGCTGTGTTGTGGTTGTCAAACATCCTGCAATGCCTTTAAATGTCAAAACAGCAGTACCATTGACTGCCAAAGAATTGATGTTCCAATTGGTCGTTGTGTATGTGCCTACTGAGGGGGTCGCAGCGACCGTAATACCCGAAGGAATGAGGTTGCTGACAACAATATTTGTGGCTGTCGCAGGTCCTCGATTGAAAATACCGATGGTATAAACAACGGAATCGCCTGCATTTACAGGGTTTTTGATGAGGGATTGACTCAATTCCAAGTCCGCAGCGGTTAGGTCAACATTGGTGGTGACGGTAACACTTACCTGCGCTTGATCATTTTCGGTTAAGACATTATTAGAAGGTGTAGAATTCGGGTCAGGAGTATTGGCAGAGCGCACTTCTGTATCAAACAGCAAATTACCTGTTTGATTGACCATAAAAGTCATGGTCATCGTCTGGGTAGTGTTGGTTTGGATTGTAAAACCAGGTTTATTGCCCGTTCCGTCAGGCGTTGTCGTCAATAACCACACACCTACTGAGGGGTCATAAACGCCGATACTGGTTGTTGATGAAACATAAGTCATACCTACGGGTAAGTAAGCACGTACTTTAACGCCATTTGCTCTTGTAGGACCCGAATTGGTCAAATTGACAACAAAAGAAACTTGGCTACCGAGGGTCAATTGTGCGGGCGTACCCGTTGCGACATTTGCGGTAACGGACAAATCGGCAAGCATACCCGTGATATTTAAGTCTTTTTCATCGTCTTCTACTGCCGACGTGCCGTAATTATTGGGTTGACTGTCAATATCGGGTTCTGTTGCAGCGGTGACTTGTGCGGTAACTTTTATGGAACCGCCTTGTAGCACCGTAGCATTCAAAGTCATGGCATGATTGGAATTCGCGGTGAGGTCGCCAATATCCCAAATACCTGTTGTTGGGTTATAAGTACCCAAGCCGGCCACATTGTGTGTGAGGTATTGCAATGCAGCGGGTAAAAGTATTTTGACCTTTACACCCGTTGCATTTTTAGAGCTTTTATTGAAAATAGTTAATACATAAGACTCTAAGGCATTAGCATTTACCTCTGGATTGCTCGTTGAGAGCGTTAACTCCAAATCTATGGAGTCATTGCTCGTTGTGGTCGCCGTGCAAGCAATGAAAGGTGCTTGCGCGCCTTTCGTTACGGTCTTTGTTGCCGAGTTGTTTGTACTGAGGGGGTCAGTCGTTGTGGCTGTAACGGTTGCTGTACCAACAATGGTGGGTGCATCCATGCAAAACATGGTCGCTTGTAGCGTTGCGGAATCGCCTGCGGCAATTGTTCCGATGTTCCAAGGACCTGTTGTTTCCCAAGCACGCCACTCCCCTTTACTGATTTTTGTACAGTTGTAACGCCCATCCACAGGCATAGGGAAATTACAGGCAACACCGGATGAAGCATTTGTCGTTGATAGGTTTTTGACCGTAACATAGTAGGTCACATAAGTCCAAGGCGCAAAAGTGGGCGAATTGGTACGCATGTTGACCGACAAATCGGCTTGCGCAAAAGAGATGTTAAATAGCAATACAGATGCAATGAATGACAATAGGATTCCTCTACTTTTAGTGTAGTTTGGTAGCATGGGTGTTTGTTTTAATGTAAAAAACTATTGAACTATGTTATAACTATCTTAGCAAAAAGGGAATGTTGTCTAAAAGACTCATTCAAAAAGGGAGGATAGATATTAGACAATAATTAACTTTGGCTATGATTGGTAAGCAAGTATATTATATAATCTAAAGGGGGATTTAGACAATAAAGTATTATAAGTTTAAATAGATGTTTCTAATTATGTTTTACATTAGGAATTAAGAATCAGAATATTAACAATTATAAAAAACAATTATAAAAGGACGTATTAGTATTTGAATAATAAATAAAACAGCTTATTTAGTTGTTTTGTTAAATGAAATTGATACACAAATATACGGATACATTTTTAATAAAAATATAGATTTTAATTCAAGGAAGTATAGAAATAAAATAATAAGTATAAAATAAAGGGTTTTACATTATGATAATTGCATGTAGCAACATATTTTTACAACCAATAAAAATATCCATTACTTACACAGAGCGAACTACATTTATAATGAACAAAACTATTACAACTACAACAACCATTGTATTGCTTTTGCTATCCGTCAACATTTTTGCACAAGAACAAGCAATACCCACAAACAACTTTTTAGTCCACATCACAGCCTTCAATGAAAAACGTCCTGTTACGTATTTCTCGAACCTTGAGGATGTCTTCATGCACCAAGACAATAAGGAAATTTGGCATTACTATTTGGGCGGCTACAAAACCTTAGAAGAGGCGGACTCTGTGCGCCGAAAGGTTTTTGAGTTGGGTTATCCCTACGTCTATATTATAGATGTTGAAAAAGTCCGTCGCGAATGCCTTTTGACCTGTGGCGACGACCCCTCAGTACCCGACATCATAAAGTCGCTGAATAACTTGACACACCTGTTGTTCGACTTCGGTAAAAGTCATTTGAAGCCCGATGCCAAGTTGCAATTGAATCGCTTGACATCCATCTTGAATGAAAACGATAAGTATCAAGTTGAGCTTAAAGGGCATACCGACAATATAGGTGCACCAGAAGTAAATCAAGAACTGTCTGAAAAGCGAACCGAAATGGCTGCTCAGTACGTTGAATCACGCAACATCAGCAATAAACGCATCACCATGAACAGCTACGGCATGGAAATGCCGATTGCAAAAAACCAACGCAAAGGCAAAGACTGTCCGGAAGGTCGTCGCTACAATCGCCGCGTCGAAATAATCATCATGGACACTGAAGGCAATGTTTTGAACGCCCTTGTTGAGCCACTCGATATTCCTTCAGAATTAGTGTATGATGGTCCTCGTTTGGAAAGTGTTGGGTTTCAAGGAAAGAAATAATTGTGGTCTCTAAAAATAAAATGGCGTTTGACTTTAGTAGTCAAACGCCATTACTTTATGTCATTTTGAAATAGTTAAACTTCTAAAGTTATTTTGCTTGCCTCGCCTTGTACGTTTTTGTAGTCAAAACGGACAGCGTAATTGTCGCGTAATTGTTGTTTTCTCCATTGGCATGCTTTAAAAAAATAATGTGTAGGTTCCGCCTTGCCTATATTTAAGCTGCAAAAATTGCAGTCTGAGTTGTTTTTAAAAAAAAGATCAAAAAAAAATGAGTTTTTTTTTGGCTTAAAAATTCAAATCAAAACCTAAAAATAGCCCCCCTCAGTAAATTCACTTTATGGATTGAATTTCCGACATCGAAATTGGTCGAAAAAATGAGAACGTTGTTCAACCAATCTTTGGTGTACGTCGAGCTACGAAAGTTTTCGTGCAACTTTACACGAGGGTATTGAGTCTATTAGTTGTCTTTAATTTAGAGAGGGCAAAAGAGCCCTTTTCAAAATACTAAAAAGTGTATGCCGATTCAAGCAGTTCATATTCAATGAATTACTTCTTCAAAGGGTTTAAATGTTTATATGTTCAACGATTAATATAGCCTTTTGAATCCCTTGAAAATCGGTGGCATTTTAAAAAGACACTTCATTCATTGATTTTTAAAATTGTTAGACCGGCATTTTTCAATAGCTAAAAAATGCTCTCAATTGTGTGACATTAAAATTAAAGAATTTTAACTTTAACACGGTGCGAAAAAGAGCTTCAAAAACTTAACGGGAACTTAACTGTGGAAACATGTTTAAATCATTTTTTAAAAATAACTTTGCAGCGTGAACCAAATAAAATTTTGAAATGTTCTATTGTTCGTTGTATCTTTGCACCAGAATTGAGGTTGAAATGTTAAAATTTTGACCTAAACAAAATAAAATTCTGATTTTAGTAGTTAGTTTAAAAACTAAAATAATTCACTCGATTGTTTAACAATTTTAAATTTTTTAAAGATGAAAACCCAATTGTTTTTTATTCTGATTTTAGCGGTTTCGCTATTCACAAACACCATTAAAGCCGAAAACGGCTCGTTCAGCTACGACCTTGGTGGTGGCACTAATGTAAGAATTTCTGCCATCGAAAATACAAAAGCTGTGGTCGTCAGCTTGACAAACGTTACAAATGAAGAAGTAACGATTGCACTTGAAGGAGATCAAGGAACACTTGTTACAGAAACAGTAAAAGGCACGCCTAATTACTGTAAAAAGTTCAACCTTATCAACCTCGACAATGGTAGCTACAAAGTTATTATAACGAAAAAAGCTACTAAGACCGTTCAGCCGTTTGATTTGACAAACCAAAGCGTTGTTTTGTTTGAAACGGCGCGTAAAGAGTTGTTTCAACCTTCGTTCAATCAAGTTGGCACGAAACTGGACGTTAACGTTATGTTGGGGAGATACTCCAACATTAAAGTTAATATCTACGACAACGAAGGTCATATTGTTTATGACGACATCAATTATGTTGTTATGCTTTTGCACAAACGTTATGATTTGTCGAAATTGCCTTCTGGTGGGTATGTCGTTGAAGTGATTGCGGGTGATGAAACCCAATATTCGACGATTACGCTCTGAGAAGTTTGATTAAAATGTAATTTGATTTTAGATGAATGAAGTATGAGACCTGTCCCGATACATTGGGACAGGTTTTTTTGTTTCTATTTCAATCCTTTGAAATTCTGAAAAAATAAATTATCAAAATCTATTTTGCAAGCTATTGAAAATCAACGTTTTGTAGATTTATCATTCATCAATTATCATTCTTCATTTCCTTATGACAATTTTTTGACACCTTTGGTGAACAATTATTGACGTAATATTGTCTTTCAATATTGATAGTAATGCTATCATGCAGATAACATTAACAAAAATCAACAATACAGTGACTATTCAACCGACATTAACGACGCTCCAACGTTTTTTCAGAATTTTACATACCGACCGAAAGGAAATAGGTTATATATATGTGTATGCCATTTTTGCGGGTCTCATCAACCTGACTTTACCGCTCGGTATTCAAGCGATTCTCAATATCATTCAAGGCGGTGCCGTTTCGTCGTCTTGGTGGTTGTTGATTGTAGGTGTCACATTGGGTACTTTTTTTGCAGGTTTGCTTGTTGTGATGCAAATGACGGTCAGCGAAACCTTACAACGACGTTTGTTCACGCGTGTCTCATTCGATTTCGCAAAACGATTACCTAATTTGCACACAGAAGCGGTCAGAAATGAGCATTTACCAGAAGTAGCGAATCGCTTTTTTGACACTTTGACATTGCAAAAAGGCTTACCAAAACTACTTATTGACTTGTCAACCGCTCTGATGCAGATTGTTTTTGGGCTTTTGTTGCTCTCATTTTATCACCCACTTTTTATCTTTTTTGGCTTTTTATTATTGATTCTACTCATTCTTATTTTTCGTTTTACGGGCCCCACAGGGCTTGACACGAGTTTAAAAGAATCAAAATACAAGTATAAAGTCGCTTATTGGCTCGAAGAAATTGCTCGAACCCTCCAAACATTCAAATTGGCAGGCACTTCGGACCTTCCCCTCAGTAAAACCGATGAATATGTGAGCAATTACCTCGATGCGAAACGCAAGCACTTTCGTATTTTGCTTATTCAATATGGGAGTATCGTGGGTTTCAAAACACTTATTACCTTTGCCTTACTGTCATTGGGGGGGTGGTTAGTTATCAACAACCAAATCAATGTAGGTCAATTCGTTGCGGCAGAAATCATTATCATCATGATATTGGGTTCTTCTGAAAAAATGATAGTCACCATGGATACCGTTTATGATGTTCTAACGGCGATTGAAAAGATTGGTGCGGTCACCGATCTACCCCTTGAAAACGAGGATGGCGTGAATTTCTCAGAAATGAATAATGGGCAAGGCATAAAATTAGACATTAAAGACCTCAGTTACCATTTTGGTGACTCTTCTAAACCTGTACTGAGGGGTATCAATCTGAGTATTGCATCTGGTGAAAGGCTGTGCATAGCGGGCTATAATGCCTCTGGAAAAACGACGTTGATTCAGATAATATCTTGTTTTTTATCCGATTTCAAGGGTGCTGTCCTTTATAATGGTGTACCACGCAACAATTTTAACCAAACCTCGCTCCGAAGTGCCATTGGTGATTATTCTGTTCAGGAAGATATTTTTAAAGGTACAATACATGATAATATTGCACTCGGCTATACCCATATCCGTTTCGAGGACATTGTTAAAACCTGTGAAGCCGTAGGTCTCATGGGTTTTATTCGTTCTTTGCCGCAAGGTTTTGACACCTTTTTGCTGCCAGCCGGTAAGACGCTTCCACGAAGCATCATTTCAAAAATAATTTTAGCTAGAGGTATTCTCAATAATCCACAACTCCTTGCTATTGAAGAACTTATGGCGAATTTAGAATATGCTGACCGTATTCGTATATCTGACTTATTGACCGATAAATCGCAAAAATGGACACTGATAGCCGTAACAGACGACCCTGTTTTAGCATCACGTTGCGACCGCATCGTTTTGATGAAAGAAGGGCAAATAATCGAAGAAGGCACTTTTGAGCAAATCCAAAAATCTATTCATTTCAATAAAATATTCAAAACGTTTAAGGAATGATGAATGATAAAGTATGAATGATGAATTCTTTCACACTTCATTGTTCATCATTAAATGATTCACCACTCACCATTCACCATTAAAAAAACTCATGCTCAATATATCTGAAAATCAAGTTCAAATTGATAAATCAAAATATAAAGCTTTTGAAAAAACGCATCTTATACGGGCGCACATCTTGTTCCGTCGCTGGATATTTGCGCTTTTGATTATCAATATCGTGTTATTGTTCATGCCTTGGACGCAAAACATACGTGCAAAAGGCGTTGTCACAACGCTGTCGCCAGAGCATCGTCCACAAACCATTAATACTGTTATTGCAGGTCAAATCGAAAAATGGTATGTTCGTGAAGGGCAATTGGTGAAAAAAGGGGATACCATCGTCAAAATTACAGAGACTAAAACAGATTATTTCGACCCTCAACTACTCCAACGCACACAAGCACAAGTTGATGCAAAATCAAGTTCAGTTTTGAGTTATAATTCAAAAGCCAATGCATTACAGCAGCAAATTGCCCAAACTTTACAAGAATTGCAGTTTAAAAAAGACCAATTACAGAACAAAATAGAGCAAAATAAACTTAAAATCGAAGCAAATCGCAACAAAATGGTTGCAGCAGAAAAGGATTTTGAAAACGAAAAAATTCAAACCATCCGTACAGAAGAGCTTTACAAACAAGGCTTAAAATCACTTACCGACCTCGAAAACAAACGTTTGAAGGTGCAACAAACTCAAGCCAAACAAATCGAAGCGCAAAACGAATATGCTCAAACCATTCAAGAATTGGACAATTTGGCGTTTCAACTGAGGGGGGCAGACAGTGAATATCGTGGTAAAATTGCAAAGACAGAAAGTGAGCGCTTCAGCACCATTTCTGATGGTTTGGAAGCTGAAGCCAACGTAAGTAAATTGAAAAATCAGTATGCGAACTACGAAGCGCGGTCAAAATTCTACTATATTCTTGCTCCACAAGATTGTTACATCACTCAAGCACAGACGGTGGGCATTGGTGAAACAGTGAAAGAAGGCGATGCCATCGTCAGTATTGTGCCCGAAAAAATGAATTTAGCTGTCGAAATTTTCATAAAACCCATTGATTTGCCTTTGGTAAAACTCGGTAAGCCAGTCCGCTTTATTTTTGATGGCTGGCCCGCTTTTGTTTTTTCAGGTTGGCCCAATGCTTCATTTGGTACATACAGCGGACGTATTGCGGCTATTGATAATGTTGCTAATGCTAAGGGAAAATACCGCTTACTCGTCGCTCCCGATGCCGATGCACCTGCTTGGCCCGAAGCCTTGCGTCCTGGCGGTGGTGCTGAAAGTTTTACCTTACTCAAAGACGTAGCTGTATGGTATGAGTTGTGGCGACAGTTGAATGGCTTTCCACCAGAGTATTATCAAGAGTTTGGGAAAGAAGAAACAAAGAAAAAATAACCCTTCATTACTAGCCCTGAAAGGGCGAAATGGAATAGCATAGGGTAACGCCCTATGAAAACGTTAAAACATAGGGTAACGCCCTATGAAAACAATAAAAATAATTACATGAGAGTATTCATAATATTCATTTCATTCATTTTCATACATTTAAAAACGAATGCTCAACAGCCGGACAGCGTTTTGACTTTACCCGATTTCTTGAAATTAGTGGAACAAAACCACCCAACGACTAAAAGAGGTGTATTATTAAACCGCATGGCGGATGCCGAAATTCTTTCTTCTAAAGGTGGTTTTGATCCAAAGGCTTATGGTGATTATGAGCAGAAATTCTTTAAAAATCAAAAATATTTTGGCTACGGTGAGTATGGTGTCAAAGTGCCTACATCGTTTTATGGCTTAGAAATTAAAGCCGCATATAATACAACAGAAGGAAATTTCATTAACCCTGCCGACAAATTACCGCAAGTTGGGCAAACGGTTTTGGGTGTATCTTTCCCTGTTTTGCAAGGTTTTAAAATTGACGAAAGACGTGGAAATAGAGATAAAGCCAAACAATCGCAAGGTTTAAATCAAGCAGAACGGGCAGCTTTATTGAACGATTTAGCACTCGAAGCGACAACGGTTTATTGGAAATGGGTTTTTGCATACCAACAAAAAACGATTTTTCAACAAGCGTTAAGTATTGCAGAACAACGTTTTGAGGGAATAAAAAAATCTTTTGACTTAGGAGACCGTATGGCAATGGATACTTTAGAATCTTGGACTCAAGTTCAAGACCGTCAACTCCAATACAATGAGGTACAAATGGATTTTAGGGAAGCAACCTTGAAACTCAATAATTTTTTATGGAGCGATACAGCAAACAAACAAATCGCTTTTGACAACCTAAAACCGCAAAACTTTGAAAAAATAGACCCCCTCAGTATAACACCTATTTCATCGGAACAAAAGCAGTTTTTTTTACAAAATATCACTCAAACACATCCTTTACTGAGGGGGTATAATTTCAAATTAGCACAATTGGATATTGATAAACAACTGAAACGTGAGAAGTTAAAGCCAAAACTTAATCTCAATTATAATTTTTTAGGAAATGGTTTTGCATTCAATAATGTTTTTACGGACAACTACAAATGGGGTATTCAATTCAGTACTTCAACCCTTTTTAGAACAGAGCGTGGCGATGTACAAATGGCAGAACTTAAAATCGAAAACACACGCCTTTTTCAAGAACAAAAACAACGTGAATTGGAGAATAAACTGCAATTAGCATTTCGAAATGCTGAAAACATTCAAGCCCAAATACAGATTCAAAATCAATCTGTTACGAATTTTGATAAATTATTATCTCTTGAAAATACCCGTTTTCAACTTGGCGAAAGCTCGTTTTTTCTCATCAACAGCCGTGAAACAAAGTTTTTAGAAGCACAAATAAAACAAGCTAAATTAGTAACGGAATTGAATATTGCTCGTGCCACTACGACTTGGGCGACTGGATTTTTAGGTTTCTAATATGGCTATAAATATTTGACTACCAACGTTTTAAAAAATCACCATTTACCATTCCCGATTCACCATTACTTTTTACTAACTTCGCCCAATGATTACGCAAAAAACAGTACAAGAGATACTTACAGTCGTCCGCATCGAAGATATTGTCGGCGATTTTGTTACCCTCAAACGCAAAGGGGCGAATATGGGCGGCTTGTGTCCATTCCACAATGAAAAAACGCCTTCGTTCAATGTCAATCCTGTTCGCAATATTTTTAAATGTTTTGGCTGTGGTGAAGGCGGCGATTCTGTCTCCTTTTTGATGAAACATGAAAATATCAGCTATCCAGAGGCATTGCGTTACATCGCTAAAAAATACAATATTGCTGTTGAAGAAACAGAAGTTTCAAAGGAAGTGATTCAAGAAAAGCAGTTGGCAGATGCGCTTTACATCGTCAATGAACGTGCTTTGAAGTTTTATCAAGACCAACTTTTTGAGACAGATAAAGGCAAAAGTATTGGGCTTCAATACTTTAAGCAACGGGGTTTTCGGGAGGAAACGATTCGCAAATGGGGTTTGGGATTTGCACCTGAATACCGTGATGTGCTGACAAAAACGCTTGTTACTGAGGGGTATTCGATTGAAAATTTGCGAAAAGTTGGCTTAACTTCTTCTTATGACAACGATTTTTTCAGAGGTCGTGTCATGTTTTCTATTCAAGGCTTATCAGGCAAACCCATAGCTTTTGCAGGGCGTATCATGCAAACCGATGCCAAAGCACCGAAATATATCAACTCGCCAGAAACCGAAATTTACTTAAAAAGTAAGGTTCTTTACGGCTTGTATCATGCCCGTAAAATGATTCAAAAAAATGATGAATGTATTCTTTGTGAAGGTTACACAGACGTTATTTCGTTGCATCAAGCGGGTATTGAAAATGTGGTGGCAAGTTCTGGTACGTCATTGACGACGGAGCAAATCCGTTTGGTTAAACGTTTTACGCCAAACATAAAAATTATATATGATGGTGATGCAGCAGGCATAAAAGCTGCTATTCGCGGTTTAGATTTGGTTTTGGAAGAAGATATGAACGTCAAAATCGTTCTTTTACCCAACAAAGAAGACCCTGACAGTTACGTTCAAAACGTTGGTGCAACGGCTTTTTTAGAGTATATTGACAAGGAAGCGAAGGATTTTATCTTTTTCAAAACTCAAATTTTACTCGAAGAAGCGGCGGGCGACCCCATCAAAAAATCTAAATTGGTCAAAGACATTGTGGCGAGTATTGCTAAAATTCCTGACCCCGTCAAACGGCAATTGTACATCAGAGAATGTGCCGCTTTGATGCGTGTTGAAGAAGCGATTTTGGTAGGTGAAACAGGAAAATTGATTCGCAAAGGGATGGATGAGAAGAAGGCAGGACGTGCAGCACCGCCCCCCTCAGTATCCGACGAAGCAGGACAACCAACTGACAATCAAAAAGTTATAGAAGAAACGTTTGGTGAAAAAAAACCACAAAGCCAAATAAATAACAATAGCGATTTTCAAGAACGAGATGTTGCTCGTATCGTTGTTTTATTTGGAGGGGAAATGTTAAATGCTGAAAGTGAAATAACTGTAGCTGATTACGTTTTATCAGATATTGAGGAACTGTTGAATAATATTGATGATAAGATATCGAAAAAGATTTTTTTAGACACATTAAGTAATGTAAAGAAAAAAGAAAAAATTACACATCAATTTTTTTTGCAGCACTCTGATAAAGATGTTCGTGATTTTGCAGTTAATGTTCTTAGTACACCTTTTTTGTACTCAGATAATTGGGAAAACAAATATAATCGTCAACTTGAAACTCAAAATATGCCTGATTTAAATTTTGAAAAAGATACTCTTTATGCTCTTAGGAGATTTAAATTAGTGCAAATTGATAAATTTATTCAAATTGTTCATATTGAAATAGGAAAGGCTAATCAGAGTAATAATAAAGATGATGACGCAAAGTGGGTGAAAATCTATATGAAATATAAGCAGATGCATAGTCAGTTGGCAAAAGAATTAAATACAGTAGTTTTTAGAAATTGACCACTTCAAGTTGCGTAAAGTATTTAAAATGATGAGCCACAATGAAGTCCTACTTCGGAAAGCGGAAACAGAAAAAGACGATTCAACGTATATGCGTCATCTTAAAATTCAAATGAAATTGAATGATATGAAAGGGCAGTTGGCTAAGGAGTTAGGGACGGTTATTTTTAAGTGATTTTCAATCGTTTATCTTTTCCCACATTTTTAATTTTTCATCAAAAGCTTTGAATTGTATTTCATAATTATCTGGAACTTCTTTTCCAAAACTGAAATACGTCACCAATTTTGTACCGATAGGCATTTCAGAAAGTTGCTTGTTGACATACAACGAATAGCTTTCGTACAATTCACGTTTTAATTCTATATCATCATCAATACTGCCACCGAATAGGCTGATATTTTCATAAAAAGCATTGAAAATATAGAACGCATCGTAGTCTTTAAAAGAGATATTTGTAATATTGGTATTGATAAAGGACACATTCGTTAAATTGTATTTTTGAGATATTCTAAGGGCTTCTAAATGCAGTCTTTCCCGTTGTTCAACTCCCACAAAGTACCCCTCAGTACAAACCGAGCCAATCATACAAAACTTCCCCGCACCTGACCCGATGTCTAATACTTTTACACCTTTTTCATTTGCCAAATAACGGGCAGCCAATTTAGCGACCTTTAAAGGCGTAAAATGAATAGGAGAAGCACCTTGAATTCTTTCCTCAAATACCAAATCAAAATCAGTATCTACTATCTCTATATTTGATTGTATATTTTTAAACAGCATTACTTAAAACTTAAAACTTAAAAGATGATTTTATCAAAAGAGTCAACCAATTCTGGTTTAAATTCATAAGTCAACGAGCGTGTTTTCTTTTTCTGAATAGGGTCGTAGTCGTTTAGCCCAAATATGATGTCCGTCAAATCTTCAATTTCAGAAATAGGCACTTGATAGGTTTGAAATTGTTCATACATAAAACCTCGTGTCACAATGTCTTCAATCAAATCATTTTGTTGGACAATATAACCCGTTGCAGAAGGCGTACCGTCATCTTTAATCATGACAATGACTTTCCAAAATTGGTCAGGAATTTTAACATCATTATAAACACCATCTTTATCATCAAAAACAGGACCTGTGAAAACCGTAATCTTTAAACCGTGTTTACGGGCATTTTGAAGGGCATAATTCTCCAAACCGAGCCAACGTCGGGCATTACGGTTAAAGTCTTTATGTTGTGGTGCAGCATTCGTCAAGTGAAAAGTATCGTTATTGGCTTTGATAGCAAACTCCAAAGTATCGCCCCAAAGTGTATCCTCACGACGCACTTGATGACCAATATCAAAGTCATTTTTATCATAAAAAGAGGCGGGAAGTTGTACCTCCTTTGGAATGCGCGGGTCTAAATACCATTTGTCTCGCCCAATTTCCGTTCTCGAAGGCACGTCTCCTAATTTTTCATAGCTCAAAGCATCTACATTCACAGCCGTAAAAAAAGGTAATTTCCTTTCTCTATTCATCACAAGGCTGTAATGATGGTATTTCAGTTCTTTTTTATTTCCCTGCGTAGTCAAGGCAATTTTGGCTTGCACAGGCTTAGAAAGCTTTGGTAAAGGCAGTTTTAAGCTTAAAAATTTTGGGTCATAGCCTTTTCTGTTGCTATAATCGGGGTCAATCGTCACTGCACCTGAACTTTTGGTCGGCTTAGTCGTCGGCTTGTCTTCCGGTTTTGTTGTGGGTTTAGTATCTTTTGAAGGAATGGGCTTTATGTCGGTATCAGATTCCGTAGGCTTTTCTACTTTGGGTTCAGGTTTCTTTTTAGGTTTAGGTGTCGTTTTTTCCTCTTTTAAGTCGTTGACGTTAAAGAGACCGAGAAAAAAATCAATGAAGCGTAATAGAATGTTTTTAGCCTTGTCCATAATGAAATGTGTTATGATAAAATATTCGGTTTAAACATTATTTTTTGTCATTCTGAGCGCAGCGAAAGAATCTATTTTTTACTGAAAATGGCATATTCTGATTCTTTCTCTTCGTTTAGAATGACAAAATACTGAGGGGGGAAGCCTTTTGAAAAAAGAACTTATCTTTGTTGCAAAAATACAAAAATATCCTCAAAATATATTTCTGCTATTAAAACTGCCTAAACTGCCCATCACTCAAATTCTGTTGATAAGGTACTTTGATGAAGTCAAGCGTTCCCGGTTTCACACGTAAGAAGAACGAATACGTGCCACGCACAGGCTGCCAACTCATGCCCATTTCCCAACAATGCAAGTCGCGACTGAAACTGAAATCGGGGTAAGTCAATTGTTTTTGAATAAAATCATAACCAATATTGCCGACAGTCATAGACCATTTTTTACTCAATTTGATATTACCCGATGTATAAAGAGAGTTTTGATACAGTGTTGTATCACGTCCGCCAAAATTTCTGTCTACACTTATTGAAAAAATGTGATTGATTCTAAAATCTTTGAAAAGGTCAATGAGACTCTCTTCATTAGCGTTTTTCTTTGGTTTTTTTGTGGTATTCGCTTGTTGTGTTAGATTGCCTTCTTTCGCATCGCCAGTTATAAAGTCTCTAATTTGACCAATGCTAATTCCTGTGTTGATGGAAACGGTGGCGTTCAAAAAATTCAAAAACTTGCCATTTTCTTTAATTGCAAAATCCTGTGAACGCAAATTGTTTTTCAAACGACCATAAGGACTGAACAACGTACCAACGCTTAAAGTCGAAAGTCCTTTGAACAAATTAGTGCCTGTTGACATCGAAATATCGCTGAAACGGAACGAATCTGCTGCGAAATTGTAGTTTCCAGAAATATTGACGTTCTCTAAAAGTTTGGTTTTCTTAAAAGTTGAATCCCTTTTACTGAAGGTTTTCATCTCAAAAAGATTCGTCAAATTATAACCTAATGCCATTTGTTTGCCACCTGTGGCTGCGCCATAAAGCGAATTTTCGTAGCGGCTATATACTTGCTTCAAAAGAGAACTATTTGTCGTCCGCACACTGTCTGTATAGCGATAATAATTAGGCGAATAGTTGAAACTTAAGGAAGGTGAAATCGAGTGCCTTATGCCGCGCAACCAACCATTTTTGAACTGAACCGTTCCAAAAATACGTGTCGTCAGGCTTGCTCCCATATTGAATTGATGCGGACGATAGAATCCGCCGATGGTATCGCTTTTCGTTGTACCATCTTGTAAAACCCTTTGTACAAAGGAAGTATCTGTTTTAGTGCTATTTATAAATGTGTCAATCTTAAATGTTTGTGTTGGGTCAAATGTCTTACTGATTTGGTTGATATACCAATTTTCGCTGTAAGATACTGAGGGGGATAAATTGAAATATTTTAAAACAGTAAAATTGACATTGGAATTTAAATTGTGTTTTACACCAAATTTTAAATTATCTAAAACACGTGGTGTCAACAACAAAGAGTCTTTGGTTTGAATCTGATTTTGAAGGCTTGAACTGTATTGTAAAGCAATTTTTTCGTACCAACGTTCTGCACCAACCCGTTCTTTTTTCTTGAAAGGAAAGAGGGTTTGCATTGTAAAATCGAGGCTTGGCAAGGATGCTGTTACTTCACGAGTGACTAAATTTTGAGACAACTGCATACCCCCCGAAAGGGAATAAGGTTTGCCTGGAAATGTTTTTGTAAACGAAATCGAAGACGATGCTTGACTTGTCGTGGCTGAATTAAAATCGTTCCGAGTGACGCTGTTGTAGTTGCTCCGCTGTGGGTCATTACTTTTTGAACCACTCATATTCACACTCGCATTGAATGACCAATTGGGGTTCACACGTTGGTCTTTTGAATGCGACCAACGAATATTCCAAGAAGGGTCGCGGGATAGAACGGATAGTTCATTTTCTTTAATCGTACTCGCATAACCTATTTCTACATTACCTTGATAGCGATATTTTTTGACATAACGGCTGTTTGCGCGCAAACCCCAAGTGCCACGAACATAGACATCGCCTGTCAAAGTGAGGTCGTAATTGTCGGACAAAGGGAAATACCAACCCATATTTTTCAAACCAAAACCCCAAGTGGGTGAATATTCATAGTCTTTTGGGAAAATTAAACCCGTTTTTTTTCCTTGTTTCAAAGGGAAAGCGGCAAAAGGCAACCATATCGGCGTTGGAATATCACCAATCACCAAATTGGAAGGACCGACGACAATGAGCTTGTTTGGAATCACTTTTTGTTTCGCCGAAACGATACCAAAATGCGGATGGTCGGCAGAACAAGTTGTGAAAATAGCGTCTTGGGAGTAAATAATATTGTCTTGTTTGACTGTCGAATCGCCTGTTGAAGCCACAAATTTGGATTTTCCACCATGTATAAACACATCATTTTGCTTAGATAAGGCTTCTAAAATGATACCTTTTCTGGAAATGAAGTTATAGCGCATTTTGTTGGCACTGACATCTTGCGTCCCGTCTTTGAAATTCGGCAAGCCTTTGGGTTTGCCGACACTGTCGGGGCGTGGTTCAGCAGTGGCAACACTGTTTTTCATGTCCACAACGATGTAAGCTGCTGTCAATTTAAGGTTGCCGTAGTTGACATACGCATCGCCGTATAGATGTACGAGGTTGCTTTTATTGTCAAAAAAAATCGAATCTTTTGCACCGTATTCAACAGGCGAATCCAAGCCTTCTTTGGAGAATTTTACAGTGGTTGAGTCCTTGCGCGGGGTACTGTCAAGAGCAACGAGCGTAGCAGGTTCCGCCGAGACGGTGCGCGGGTTGGAAGGCACAGATTGTTCTTTTTTCAGCAAGGAATCCGGCTTTTGAGAATACGCAGCGGTTGCACAAAAGAAAAAAACTATGATAATGATATGCAAATGATGTTTCAAGGTCGAAAATCTGCTTATTTTTGCGTCCGATACTGTTTAGTTGATAGTTGATAGTTGATAGTGGATAGTTCAAAAAAACTATCCACTATCCACTATCAACTATCAACTATTCAATTCTTTCGTCATTTAAATGAAAAATATACATCTATGGTTAATAGAAAAACTATTATTTCTTGTCTTGTCCTAACGCCTCTTTTCTTCTTACTGCCGCTTTCAAAATCGAATAAGACGGTTTTTAACGAAAAATTAACGCATAAACAGCCGACAATTGATTCGGCGGGCAAAGTTACAATCCCTGACGACAATGCAGAGAAAGATTATAGGATAAATAAAGTTGTTATTGATGCAGGGCATGGTGGCTATGATTCGGGTTGTACGTCATCAGACGGTGTTGAAAGCAAGAATACCCTTGCCATGGCTTTGAAATTGGGTCAAAAAATCAAGGATAATTTCCCTTCGATTGAGGTCATTTATACGCGTGACAAAGACGTTTTTATTGAGTTGCATCGCCGCGCTCAAATTGCGAACGATGCCAAAGCGGACCTTTTTATTTCGATTCATTGCAACTCGACAGATGAAAAAAGTGGTGCACATGGTACAGAGACATACGTATTGGGGATGCACAAAAAAGAAACCAATTTTGAAGTCGCAAGGCGTGAAAATGCGTCTATTTTACTTGAATCCGACTATAAAGAGCAATACGATGGCTTCGACCCGAATTCTACGGAGGCTTATATCATATTCAGTTTGTTCCAAAATGCCTATCTCGATAAGTCCATTTTGTTTGCAAAATACGTTGAGGAGAGCTTTCGCTCAAATGAAGGTAGGCGGTCATTTGGTGTCAAACAAGCCGGTTTTATCGTTTTGAAAGAAACGGCTATGCCCAGTGTCCTTGTAGAAACAGGTTTTTTGAACCATCCAGCCGAAGGAGAGTTTATAAGTAGTGCTTCAGGTCAAGCGACGATAGCAGAATCCATTTTTTTAGCATTTCAAAAATATAAAATGGCGGTCGAAACGGGAGGTGTTACGCCAGTAAATTACTCAAATACAAGTAATAATACTATTTTAAGTTCCAATACGAATACTAAGCCTAATTCAAGTTCCAATACGAATTTAAAGCCCAATACAACTTCTAATACTATTTTAAGTTCAAATACGAATACAAAGCCCAATAATACTGAGGGGGTCGTTTTCAAAATTCAATTGGCAGCAGGCAGTAAAGATATGAGTGAAACGCCCCGTTGGAAAAGTGTGCCGAACCTTGAAGTTGTAAAAGAAGGAACGATTTTCAAATATTTTATAGGCGCATTCGACACATATAATGAAGCATCTGTTGATTTAAAAAGTTTAAGAGCGAATGGGTTTGCAGATGCTTTTATTGTCACTTATAAGAATGGTAAACGTGCGAATTAAGATGAAATTAAGAAATCTTGGAAAATTCGTCTAATTTTGCGGCTTTGGTGCTAAATTTCGATATTTTTTGTCATTCTGAACGCAGTGAAAGAATCTAAATAAACTTTTTGTAGTAAAAATATTCTTTCACTTCGTTCAGAATGACAAAAAAATTACGACTTGAATAAGTCTCAAAGCAATATTCACCATTTATCATTCACCATTCACCATTATTTTATGGTGTCATTTTTGAATATTTAAAACACAATCAATCAAAGTAACCGATTAAAGGAAACGGGAAAAAATAAAAATGAAAATTTCAAACGAAGCAAAAATTGGTATTCTCGCAGTCATCACAGTCGTTCTGTCTATTTGGGGCTATAAATTCCTGAAAGGGCAAAACTTGCTCGACCGTACACTCACGTTAAGTGCAGACTATATGGATGCCAAGCAAATCAATAAATCAGCACCAATTTATTTTCGCGGTGTTCAGGTCGGAACGGTCAAAGAAATTATTTTCAAACCTGATAATAGTACGAAAGCGACCCTTATTTTGAATATCAAACAGAACCCAGGTATTCCCAAAAATGCCGTAGCTGTGCTTTTCTCAAATGGTGTTTTGAGCGGTATGGCAATGAATTTGGAATTTGAAAAAACCTGTTCAGGGGACGATTGTGCAGGAAACGGCGATTATATAGAAGGCAGAACCATGTCGGCACTTGAATCTATCATTGGCAAACCAGAAGAATTTGATGCCTATATTGCTAAAATTACCAAAGGTATGAATGCCGTTTTTGATACATTAGGCAATGCCATTAAAGAACCAGATAGTGAAATGGGCAAAAGCTTGAGAGATATCCAAGCAACATTAGTCAATTTGAGGGCTTCGACGGCTGCATTGAACAAATTGATGGCTGCTTCGGCAGGCACTTTGACGGCTTCGATGAAAAACGTAGAAGGTATTACGAGAAATTTGAATGCCAACAATGACAAAATCAATAGCTTATTGACGAATTTGAACGATGTGACGGGTAAAGCGAATACGATTGATTTCTCTAAAATCAATACCGCTACTGAGGGGGTGAGTGAAAGCATTGAAGAGTTAAAAAAGACATTGGGAGAAACGACAAAATCGCTTTCAGAACTATCAACCACGTTTAAAAACGTTAATAATGGGAGTGGTACAATTGGTCAATTTGCGACAAATGACAGTGTTTATCACAGTTTAAATCAAACTTTATTGCAAACGAAAAGTTTGATGCAAGACATGCGTTTGAATCCAAAACGGTATATAAATCTGAATCCATTCAGAAAATACAAGCCTTACATTGTGCCGAGTAAAGACCCCCTTTTGGACACCTTGCAAATGCGGTATAATTCAACTAAAATGAAAAATTAGGATTTGAAATATAGACTCGAAAACGTTCAGTGAACTTTGATAGTTCACTGAACGTAGTTTAAAAACTTCGTATTGAAAAAGAAAAAAGCAATACCCAACGCCGACCCAAAGTCGGCGTTGTCGTTTAAAGCCATTCGCAATGAATATGCGGATATGGGTGTCGAAGGATACTATCGCAACCACGGTGATGTCTATGAAAATCCCCATTTCCCTTACATTCAACAACTTTTAGAACAAAATCAACATCGAATAGATTTTTCAAAAACACTCGATTTGGCGTGTGGTGGGGGCGAAGTGACGTTGATATTGAGGGGGGTAGGTTTTGATGATTCAATCGGTTGCGACCCTTTTACTGGCAGTCTTTTTGAGAAAAATACTGGGAAAGCGTGTTTAACATTCAGTTTTGAAGACATCGTTAAAGGCGCACTCACCAATATGCCGTCAACCAATATCCAATTTACCACGACAATTTCAAGTTTTGCGATGCACCTGTGTCCTGAAAAACAGTTGTTTTCCTTAGTCGCTCAATTGTTTTTGTTGACAAAAAACATCGTTATCATCACACCACATAAGCGACCTGAATTAGATAAATTGGCGAATGTGCAGATGCTTTTTGAGGATTTTGTCTTGACAGAACGTGGGAAGAAGGTTTTTTTGAAAAGTTATCTTGAAAAGGGGTAATTTTTTTTTTGACCACAGATGGGACTGATTCAACTGGTTTTCACTGATTTTGTTAGAAAAGAAAATCTGTGAAAACCAGTCGAATCAGTCCCATCTGTGGTCAAAAAAATCAATTCCCTCTAATCATCTCAATATACCCATTCAAAATCTTAGGACTTACAGTTGCGCCACCGACACGTTGTTCAAAAACTTTACACATATAGAAATAAGTACCGTCTGCCAACACATCACCTTTCGTATTTTTTCCATCCCAATTTAAAAGCGGGTTTTCTGTTTCAAAAACCAATTGTCCCCAACGGTTGAAAACTTTGAAATCAACTTTTGCGATAAAGCGTAAGTTGATGGGTTTGAACAGCTCATTGTCACCATCACCATTAGGCGTAAAGGCATTAGGCAACAAATAGTATGGACAATTGTCCATACAAAACACATTGGAACGCAGACTTTCATTGCCAAGCGAGTCCGTTGCCGTCACATAATAACAGCCTGCAACAGAGTGATTGACAACGTTTTGATGCGATAAAATGGTGTCTTTTATATTGTTAATCGTTGCAATTTTTTGAAATTGCCCCCCCTCAGTATCAGCGTAATAAACAGTGTATTTTGCCACATCTTCCGAGCCTTTGCAGTTGTTTTTAGGATTTGTCCAACGCAAAAGGTTAAAAATAGCTGTTTCTGCGGTACGTCCTGTTGAATCACAATTGTTTGTAACACCTAATTTTGGCGGACAAGGCGGCACAGTGTCAATCGGCGTTCCACATATCCGTTGTGACAAATTGATAAGCGGCGAGGCTATTCCAACGATGCCATAACTGCCGACAGCTCGTGCATAGTAGCAATATTCCGTTTTATTGACCAAACCTTCATCTGTGTAAGTCTGCGTGATGGTTGTTCCAATGGAGTCATATTGGTTAGTCGTTCGATTCAAACGGAAAATATCGTAGCGTGAATTTGTCCAAGGTACGTCTTTATCTATCGTCAAAATATTGATACGATCACTTGACTGAATCCTTAAAAAATGGGAAGAAGCGACAGGCGAATAACCCACCAATGAATCATTTTTTTTGTAAAAAGCAATCCGATAAGTATAAGGGAACTGCGTGGTATTCAATGCGTTATCAATCCAAGTCGTGTCATTCAAACCTGCAAAAGAAGGGCTTGAAAATGTCGCACCTGCGATGTTTTGAAAACCTGTTTTTGTGATGCCTTGCGCACGTTGAACGACAAATTTGTAAGGGCCTGGGTTCAAAATAGTGTCCAAATCCTTAGCAATAGGCTTTGTCCAGCGCACTAAAATGCGTCCTACTGAGGGGGAAGTTTCTTCAACCGTCGCATTTGTGATGAGTGGCAAATCGCGTTGCAACTGCACACAAGCCTCTTCTGAAGGCAAACTGGGGACAAAATTGAAAGGATTTCCGGCATTTGTCCGTTTGGCAAAATGCGCCAAAACACGATAACAATAGGTTTTGCCGCGCTCGACGTTTTTGTCAACAAAAGTATAACGTCCTGCTGCAAACGGAAATATGGTGTCATAAACGATGCGTTCATAACCTTTGCCATCGAGTCCTGGGGTACAAATATCAATCGGGAAGGACGAACTGCTCTCTCGTCGCCAAACCGAGTAGGCGTACCAATATCTATCTTTGGCATCTTCGCAAATATATGGTTGCTTCCAACTGACCGTAGATTCGCCTGAACCACTGACGACACGCACCTCTTCGGGCGGTGGACCAACGACTTTAATTTGTACGGTTTTTAAATCAACCAAACCCGATGTATCAAAGAAGTTATCCATAGCTTTGAATACCACATTATAAGGATATTCGGCTATGTGTTCGCAGGTCGTTTGCCATTTGAAGGTATCAACGACGGCGGGTGTTAGAAAACGCCCTTGACTGCCCAGAAAAATGGCAGGACTATATTTCACCTCAAAAGGACCGCCTAAAGCGGATAGTTGCACTTTTTGCCCCACATTTGGGTCTGTTCCACGAACAGAAAATTTGATATATTGACCCGCGATGACGCACAATTTGTCTATAGTTTCCACCTTTGGCGGGTCATTTTGGCAGTCTTCAATCAATATTTGAATATCCCGTATAGTCGAGTCAATCGGTGTCGCTTGTCCACGACGATAACTCAAAATAAGGAAAGCCACATTGTATTCACCACGTAATTGAGGTGTTTTCCAAGTAAATTGCCCTGTTCTTTCATCTAAAGTAATGACATTGGGTTTAGGTGGGTTGGTATTGATGCGGTCAGGGAACTCATAAAGCGGCACCGTAATACCTTTGTCTTGATAGGGTGTAATCAACCGATAAGCAAGGCTATCGCCATCAGGGTCGTAGGCATTGACATTGTATGTATATGTTTTACCAACACAACCTTTGTCTATCGGCGGTTGTAAAAGGCGAGGGGTCGTATTCGTTCCTTGAAAATTGGAATTTAAAAAGGTATAAACCGTTTGGATATAAAACGGCACGACGTCAGAGTTTGGAAAATTGACATTCAAAATGCCGCCATTTCTATTTGGGTCGGTCATCGAAACAATATAAGTGCCACGCCCGGGATAGGTATAAGTTATCACATATTCATTATATCGTATGTCTCCAGCTAGAAAGACACCTCTGCCGCCACCGTTAGAACGAGCGACCTTTTGTAAAGGGCTGCCATCGCCCCAATTAATTTCGAGCGTATCGCGGTCGGCGGCAACTGACGAAGCCTTTGTATAGGTGATGATAGTTGCCCGAATAGTGAGGGGACCAATTTGTTCTATCCAAATAGAGCCCGCTCGATTGTGCGTTGCAAAAGCCATTTCTGGACACATGAGCAGTATTAAAATGGCAAGCAAAAGGGTATGGAGGCGATGTATTTTCATAAACGTCTAATTTTTATGTGCGACGGTAAGAAAACGTCTTTTTATGATTGAAAGTTGTCTGATTTGAGTAAAAACAAAATTAGCCTTTTTTCTTTCAAATCTGTTTTTTATGCGTCAAACTTTAAGGAAAACAAGCTACTTTTTGCTTTTTCTTAAAAAGCCTTAATTGTGGTTTGGTAAAATTCAATAACAATGCTACCTTACATCGAGGAATCTATATATGATCACTTTTTTTAAATATTTTACATGAAAGCTCTTCTATTAGTCGGTAAAAACCAAGAATTAGCCTACCAAGACATGGAAAAACCTGTTCTTACTGAGGGGTCTGTTTTAGTGAAGTTGGCTGCTGCTGCCTTGAATCATAGGGATGTCTTTATCCAAAAAGGCTTGTATGCAGGTTTGAAATATCCTACAATTTTAGGTAGTGATGGTGCAGGAACAATGGAAAATGGTCAATCAGTTGTCATAAATCCCCTTATTAATTGGGGAAATGATCCACGTGTTCAATGCAAAGATTATCGTATTTTGGGATTGCCCGATGATGGGACATTTGCTGAATACATTGCAGTTGAGTCCCAATATGTGTATCCAAAGCCCGAACATTTGACTTTTGAACAAGCGGCGGCTGTTCCTTTGGCAGGTCTTACGGCTTATCGCGCTTTGTTTTCGCGCTGCCAAGCACAAACGGGAAATCGTGTTTTGATAACGGGCATTGGTGGTGGCGTTGCACTGTTTGCTTTGCAATTTGCCGTTGCTTCGGGATTTGAAACTTGGGTTACGTCAAGTTCAAATGAAAAAATACAAAATGCTGTGTCGCTTGGTGCAACAGGCGGTTTTAACTATCGTACTGAGGGGTGGGCTCAAATGGCTGTGACAGAGACCGGCGGCTTCGATTGCATCGTGGACGGTGCTTCGGGTGCGGGATTTGCAGATTTGATAAAAGTAGCGAAACCAGCTGCTCGGTTATGTATTTATGGCGGTACAACAGGACCCCTGACGGGTATCAGTCCTCAATCTATTTTTTATAAACAATTGACTATCATGGGTTCTACGATGGGTTCGCCACAGGAATTTAAGGCGATGTTGCAGTTGATTGATGCGCACAAAATCGTTCCTGTTATTGATGAAATTTTTGATTTAAGTGATGGCAATACCGCTATAAGGAAGATGGATGAAGGGAAGCAGTTTGGGAAATTGGTGCTTAAAATATTTTCATAACAGTTTTAAAATCAATGAATTATGGAAAAACGTGTAACAGGTCTCGGCGGCATTTTTTTGAAAATGAACGACCCTAAAACAACGACTGCATGGTATGATGCACATTTGGGTCTTAATTTTAAAGGGAATACGTACCAGACTTTTAAATGGCGTGACCGCGAAAAACCTGAACAAATTGGGCGCACAGAGTTCAGCCTTTTTCCAAAGGATACAACCTATTTTGCGCCAAGCGAAAGTCCTTTTATGCTCAATTTAAGGGTTGAAAACTTAGTCAATTTGCTCGAGATACTGAGGGGGGAGGGTGTGACCATTGTGGGTGAAATGGAAACGCATGACTATGGCAAATTTGCTTGGATACTCGACCCAGAAGGTAATAAAATTGAATTGTGGGAGCCTGTTGATCAGGTGTTAGAGGATTATGACAATGAGTATAATACTTGAGATAATGATGAATTATGAATGATAAATGATGAATATAATGTGTTGATTTACAGATTTTTATGATAAATTATTTTGTTTTTATGTTTATGAATTCTAATTTAAAAAGAGCCATGCTGAACCCGTATGGCTCTTTCTGTTTTGAAACAAAGTATCTTTTTTCTCGTTTTAACTTCTCCAAAGAATATGTTTTGTCTAACTTTGATTTTTTCATTAAAATAAACTATTGAACCAAACACTTGAATGAAAAATTTTAACCAATTCGATTTTATGTCTGTTTTAAATAAGAAAATACTGAGGGGTGTCCTTTTTGTTGTTTTACTATCCACTTTTGCCGCTTGTTTTGTAATGGAAAACAAATTTACGGCTTTGGCTCCGGGCATTTGGCGTATCAGTTTGCAGCTTGTGCCAAGAGAAATTGTGAAGCAACAAGGGAATGAAATTCACTCTACGAGGCAACTTTTGACTCAAAAGGATAAGAAATTACTACCTGACAATGTGAAATATGAGGAGGCTACTGAAGGCGAATTGCCGTTTCTTTGGGAAGTCACCTACGTTAATGATACGAGTTTTTATATCGAAATCATCAACGGTGAGGAGCGCATTAAAGTTGAAGCAGAAGACATTAGTTACGGACGTAATAAGCAAACAGGTAAGGATACGCTGCGTATCAATTTTCCTGTTTTTGGATCTTACATCACAGCCTTATATCAGGAACGCGTCATAGAAGGGGAGTGGGTTGTGCCAGCTAAAAATTTGAGGATTCCGTTTTTAGCGCGGTATGGTCAAAACCATCGTTTTACGACTGTTAACAAACCTCCTGCTGCCGATTTGACGGGTAAATGGGACTGTACTTTTGACTTGGCGGCAAAAGAACCTTATAAAGCTGTTGGTGAATTGACCCAAAGTGGCAATATACTGAGGGGTACTTTTAGAACTGAAACAGGCGATTATCGCTATTTAGATGGTGAAGTTCAAGGCGATAAATTTTATTTGTCGTGTTTTGACGGTGCTCATGCTTTTCTTTTTGAAGGGAAAATTAGAGCGGATGGACATCTCGATGGCTCGTTTAGGAGCAGTCAAAATAACCCTGAAATATGGGTTGGCAACCGCAATGACAAGGCTGAACTAAGGGATGCGAATACCGTGACGACGGCAAATACTGATGGGGCTGTTTCTTTTACTTTTCCAAATGCGGAAGGCAAACAGGTGTCGTTGTCAGAGTTTGGTTCAAAAGTAAAAATATTGCAATTGATGGGTACTTGGTGTCCCAATTGCTTCGATGAAACGAAATTTATCATCAAATATCTGAAAGAAAACCCTAATTTGGCAGAAAAAGTAGCAGTCATTCCTTTGGCTTTTGAGCGCAATGCAGATGTTGCAGCGACTCAAGTGGCGACTTATAAAAAGCGCATGGGTATGCCTTATGATATTTTGATTGCGGGAACGACGACAGATAGGGCTGTTGCAGTGAAATCGTTGCCTTTTTTATCGCAAATTGTGGCTTATCCGACTATGGTTTTTTTAGATAAAAACAACCGCGTTAGGCGTATTCATACAGGTTTTGATGGACCTGCAACGAGTAAATATGCAGAGTTTTCAAAAGAATTCGATGAATTTATGAAAAAACTAATAGCGGAATAGTATTTGTATATAACACAAAAAACTCTTATTTTTTAACTGACAGGTGTTCAAAGTCTATGGAAAAATTAATTATTGCTTATTGCATTGAAAATCAGTATGTTGCAGCTAAAATAGCGGCTGCCTTGAAAGGCAAAATGGAAATTGAAAAAGCCGTTTTTGATGGGGAACATGGTATCGAGGTATTGAAAAAATCGGCTAATGGAAACGCTTTTCCGGTACTTTTGCTCATTAGCGATAACTTTTTGAAGTCTGAAAAGTGTATGAATAATGCGCTGCCTTTTATTCAATCTTTGGGCAGTTCGAAGCGTTTGATTCCTGTGACGACTGAGGGGGTCTATAAAAATGCGGAGACAGGGAAAGTGACAACTGTTCCGACTTCTTTCGACCGTGTCAGTAATGTTATTCAGTTTATGAATTACTGGCAAGATCGTTATCTTGAATTGCGTAAATTAAAAGATGCAGATGAGGAAATGACTAATAACGAAGATGTGCGCATTGTAAGAGCGATTTCAAGTGAAATAGGTGAACTTTTGCGATACTTTAGGACAATTGAATTTTATAGTTTTGATCAATTTAAAGAATCAAATTTTATCATTTTGCATCGTGTTTTGGGTCTGGAAATTACAAAAAAGACAGAGGAAGCACCCCAAGTGGCTATTTCTCATACTGTTTTGCCTATTCAGCAAGCTGAAGTCCCGTATTCAAATGGTGTAAAAGCACCTGTTATTTCGTCTGAAAACCAACATGAACCGCCTATTGAGTTGTCTGATATTCCAGGTATTGCTCAATTGAATGAACGATCAACAGCTCATGATTCATCAATAGGGACTGCACAAGATGCTGTTATGGCAAAAAAAGATACTGAAAGCTCGAAAATTGAAGGAATTATACACTCGCAGCCTGAAGATAAGGTTGTTGATGAAAAAACGATAGAAGTAAAGCCTTTGACCGGACAAAATGATTTGCCATTCACATTGGAAGCATTGGTTCAAGACATATGCGCTGATGAAAAAAATCAAGTGTCTCAAACGGTTAATGAATCAACATCGCCTTTAAAACAGGATGAAATCGTTGAGGAAAGTCGTGCTGAAACCAATGAAAATATAGAAAAACCAGCGGCTTCTAATATCTCTGGTTTGACTTTAGAACAAATTGTAGAAGATGTAAAATCTAAAGAAATCATGGAAAAACAAACACCATTTGAAAAGATTAAAAGCATTTTTACAAATGCTGACAAAACAAAATTGACCAATGACACGTCAGATGATAATACAATTGACGATGACGATGATAAATTGGTCAGACAAATAGCTGCTGAAGCTGAATCCGAAAAGCTTGTAGAAATGCCTTTGGCAGGGGCTGCTGTGGACAATATTATTGAAAAAACGGATGCTGAATTGTCTTTGGAAATCGTTGATGAAGAGGATGTTCAAAAAGAAGTGGCGCGTCTTTTTGACGAAGCAGAGCAATCGGATACTAATTTTGATTTTGAATCTCAATTAACACAAGTTGCTGATATTCAAGAAGATGTGGCAGGAAATGCCGTGGATATTGATGGGGAAGATTCTGATAAAACCGCATTGCAAACAATGCAAAAAGGCCTTTCGGTAGATCCATCAAACAATGTTTTGCGTTATCAGTTTGCATCTGAATTGACAAATCAAAACCGTTTTTCAGAGGCGACAGAGCAACTGGATGTTCTTTTGGACAATGACCGCACAAATGTAGATGCTTACATTCTATTGGCGTATCTCGCCGAGCAACAAGGGGACTATATTTTGAGCCTCAATTCTTTGGAGAAGGTCACTTTGTTGAAACCTAACTATCCGGGTATTTACTATAAATTGGGTCGTTTGACCAATGACCACTTCAAAAAGCAGCACCGCAAGGCTTTACGCTATTTCAGAGATGCGGTCGGTCAAGATGCGGCAAATGCGGATGCCCAATACCATTATGCTGTGGCAATGATTGAGCATAAAGGAGATTTTATTACAGCCATTGAACATTTACACTTGGCTGCTGAACAAGCGCCACAACGCGATGATGTTGTTTTTGAATTGGCAAAAGCCTATTTTGAAACCAATGATAAAGCAAATGCTGCTAAATGGTATGCCAGAGCCACGGAACTCAATGCACACCATAAAACAGACTCAAATGACCAGCTTTTCTATTATGAAGAACCGAAACCTGAGCCAGAACCTATCTTTGACAATGGTTTAACGGTTTTAGTAACAGGTGCAACTTCTGGTATTGGCAAAGCAACAGCTGCTATTTTTGCACAAAACGGTTATCGTCTGATACTGACGGGTCGTCGGGCGGACAGATTGGAGACTTTGAAAACGGATTTTGAAACGGAATATAAGAACCGTATTCAGGTATTGAATTTTGATGTCAGAAGCCTTGAAGACATGAAAAAAGCATTGTCAGAATTGGAAGAAGACTTCAAAAATGTCGATATTCTCATCAATAATGCAGGTTTAGCAAGCGGTTTTTCGCCCATTCATGAAGGCGATATCGAGGATTGGGATAAAATGATTGACACCAATATCAAAGGTTTATTGTACATGACGCGAGCGATTGCACCGAATATGGTGGCGCGTCGTAAAGGACATATTGTGAATATTGGTTCTATTGCAGGTAAAGAGATTTATCCAAATGGCAACATTTATTCTGCAACAAAATTTGCCGTTGATGCCTTAACGAGAGCGATGCGAGTGGATATGCACAAGTATAATATTCGTGTGAGTCAAGTATCACCAGGTGCTGTTGAAGAAACGGAATTTGCCATAGTTCGTTTTAATGGCGATGCTGAAAAAGCGAATATTTATAAGGATTTTACACCTTTAAAAGCCTCTGACGTAGCCGAAACGATTTATTTTATGGTCACAAGACCTGAATATGTCAATATTCAAGATGTGGTGATGATGGGTACGCAACAAGGTTCTGCCAATCATTTTGACCGTAGCGGACGAACAGATATCGAAATAGAATAAGATTTGGTGTTTTTATAAAGAATCAACATGCCTCTTCGGTTTTTTACTGAGGGGGCATTTTTTATGTTCGAATTTACGAGAACGTTACCGTTGATATTTGGTGTTGATTTTTAAGGTTGACCTAACTTCGTCGCATTCTTTTAGGATACAACAAGATTCGTTTAAAAATCAAACACCTTTTCGTATGAAAAAGCTCATATTAGCCATTTTCACTTCTTTTTCTTTCACTTTTTTTCTCAATGCTCAAACCTTCTACGCTTCGCCGACTTCCACCAACTCAACTGGCACAGGAACAGACATCAACAACTCCGTTACACTGGCGAGGGCATTAGCCCTAATTCCTTCGACAACGACTACAGCCTGTACGTTGTACTTACGTGGCGGCACTTATGTCTTGACAGCCGCTATCAGCCTTGCCAGCTCAAGAAGTGGTACGGTAGCGAATATAAAAAATCTTTGGGCTTATCCAGGAGATGCTCGTCCTGTTTTTGATTTTTCAGGGGTGCTGCCCCGCGCAACAACGTCAACTTCTGGCAGTCGAGGTATCTCTTTTTCTCCCAGTTATTGGAGCATTAAAGGCATAGACATTTTTAATGCCCCCGACAACGGTCTGTATATGTCGGGCAGTTATAACAAGGTAGAAGATTGTACTTTTTCTGAAAATCAAGATACAGGTTTGCAATTGGGTGGAGGTGCTTCTAACAACCAAATCATTAACTGTGATTCATACTACAATGTTGACCCAGGACAAGGTAATGCCGATGGTTTCGCGGTTAAATTGGACGTTGGTACAGGCAATTCTTACTACGGTTGTCGAGCTTGGCAAAACTCTGACGATGGTTGGGATGGTTACATGCGCCCTTCTGATGATATTAATACAACCCTTGACAACTGTTGGGCTTTCAAAAATGGTTATTTAAAAAGTGGTGCAGTAGCAACAAGTGGCAATGGCAACGGCTTTAAAATGGGCGGTAGTGACCTTAAAGACAAGCGCCACAACTTTACAGTGACAAATTGTTTGGCTTTTCAAAATAAAGTAAGAGGCTTTGACCAAAACAACAACAAGGGTAGCATGATATTATATAACTGCACATCTTGGAACAATGGACAGAATTATGGTATGAACAGCAGTGGTGTCACATTGGCAACATGTTGTATGTGATGCTGCTGGGCGAATGGTGTTAAATAAAAACCTAACCAAAGGCTTTTCTACCATACAATTAACCATCAATGATTTGCCTAATGGGGTTTATTTTCTAACTTATAAATCAGAGAATGGCTTGAAAACTGAGAAGTTTATTAAAAACTAAGACCCCCTCAGTATCGTCGGGAACGTTACCGTAACTTTTTCTATGGTTCTTTTTCATTATCTTATTTTTGTCCAAGATTTAATAACAAAATATTATTTGCTATTAGAAAGGTTTTGAAATAGGTCATATTGTCTTGATATAAATCTAAAACTTCACTTTACAGCTAAACAACAACAATCTTTATGAAAAGCATCTTTTTACTTGTCTGTCTTTGCCTTGCTTCGACACTCACACTACAAGCACAATACAACCTCACCGTCGCCAAAGACGGTTCGGGCAATTACACAACCGTTCAAGCCGCAATTGATGCCGCACCGACAAACGGTACTTCTGCCTACACCATTTTTATCAAAAACGGCACATACAAGGAGAAAATTACCGTTGCGTCCAACAAAACCTTCATCACACTCATTGGTGAAAGCGTTGCCAACGTCATTTTGACCTATGATGATTACAGTGGCAAACCGATGCCGGGCGGTGGTACATTTGGCACATCTAACTCTGCGTCAACAACCATCAATGCAACGGACTTTACAGCTATCAACATCACTTTTGAAAACACAACAGGTGAATCACCGCAAGCCCTTGCTATCAATGTCAACAATGACCGTTGTGCTTTCAAAAACTGTCGATTCCTTGGTGGACAAGACACCTTATTGGCAAATAATGCTGGTAAAAAACAGTATTACAAGCAATGTTACATTGACGGCACAGTTGACTTTATCTTTGGCAATGCCACCGCTGTCTTCGATGACTGTACGATTTATCCTAAAACCCGTGAAAGTGGTACGGGCAACAGCTATATCACTGCTGCCAACACACCTTCTGGACAAACCTATGGTTATGTTTTCCGAAATTGTACCATAAATATGAATCGAGGCGTGACACAATACTTCTTAGGTCGCCCTTGGCAGAACTCAACAGGCTCTGCTGTGCCATTTTCAGAAAACAAAGTGGTCTTTTTGAATACCACTATGTCGGGTTCTGTCGTCAATTCTTTGGGTTGGTCAATTTGGGATGCAGGTACACAAACCAACCTTATTACTTTTGCCGAATATCAAAGCGTCACGACAAGCGGTACAGCCGTGGATGTCAGTTCACGTGTCGCGTGGTCAAAACAATTGACCGCAGGAGAAGCGGCGGTTTACACCAATGCTAATTTGTTTGGTGTTTGGGACCCATGTGCTGCCTTTACCAATCTCTGTACAACAAATGCGGCTGATATTGCTGTCTCAAATTTCAGAGGTGTCAAAGGGGCAAGTGTCTCTACTTTCACTTGGAATGCGAGTTGGGGTATTGATCAAGTCGTTTATACACTTTATCGCAGTGTTGACAATAAAGTTTCTTATCAATCGCTTTATACCGTCAACGGTTCAGGTGTTTTTGATGTCAACTTCGGCACAACTGACCCCGTTCCGCCTGCGGGCAACACCTATTATTACTACGTCGTGGCTTCAAAAGCGGGTTTGGCTTCTCATACCACTGCCATTGTGCCAATTTCAAGTACGCCCACCATTACAGTCGGCACACTTGGCTCGTTTGTGCAAGGCTTAGGTACGCCTTCTGGTTCACAATCTTATGCTTTGTCGGCTGTTAATCTTTTAGGTGATTTGACCATAACGCCACCTGCAAATTATCAAATATCATTGGACAATGGTGTTACGTGGTCAACTACCCCCCGCAGTATAACGCCGACTTCTGGCACTATAACAAGCCGCTTTGTCTCTGTTCGCTTAAATGCGACAGCAACAGGCACATTCAGTGGTAATATCCTACATACAAGTTCGGGTGCAGTTGATGCCAACGTTACTGTTACGGGTACTGTGCAAGCTGCCCCTTTAGAAACAATCGTCAATTTGCTTTATTTCCCAATGACAGTCAGTAATGCCGTTGATGTGGCAACACAAGCAACAGGTGTTGCAACATCCTCTCCTATGTTTTCTCGATTGGTAGCTTCCAATGGTACAACTGTTTCTGCCGTTCCTGCCTATTCGACTACTTATGGACAAGCTTTTGGAGCAGATGCAACAGGTACTTGGACAACAACAGTAGGTGGACCCGGCGGTAATCTCAGTCGTGGACATTACGAAGAGTTTACGGTGACTGCTAATGCGGGTTATACCGTCCGTGTTGATTCATTGACGCTCAATAGTTCTTTTTACAATACGGCATCTAATACACGTTTAGCTGTTTGGTATTCAAAAACGGCATTTACGACGGCTGATTCTGCCAGTTTCACAGGCGGTATTTTGGGGGCTGATGGTACGGCTATCGTCAATAATCCGAATGGTACTTTTACCACAGCTATCGGCATTACCAATCAAACCGCCGCGACGAGTATTGACTATCGTTTAGCTTTAAACAGTTCAACGGGTGTCACTTTGACTGCGGGTCAAACCTTAACGGTTCGCCTTTATTTCAGTTGTGGTAGTGGTAGCGCAGGACGTTATGGCAAGATAAAAGAGGTCTATTTCAGAGGTATTACAAGCACAACCATACCCCTCAGTATGATAGCCTTTAATGCCGAAAAATTAAGCAACAATACCAACCGCATCAAGTGGACAACGGCTGATGAACAAAACGTAAGCCGCTTCGAAATAGAGCGTAGTTCTGATGCTCAACAATTTGAGTACGTTGGTACAACCAAAGCCATAGGTAATACAAAGACACAACACAACTATGATTTTATTGATGCACAACCTGTTGTTGGACTCAATTATTATCGCTTAAAAATGATTGATTTAGACGGTTCTTTTACTTATACAAAGGTCGTTGTTGTGGACAATCAAAATGCTAAAGGTCTAAAAAGCAAAGTCTTTCCAAATCCTTTCACAGATGCCTTAACTGTTGTTTTAGAAAATGGACAGAAAACAGGCAATGTTTCTATCACGCTTACAGATGTTTTAGGTCATACGCTTTATGTGCAGAAAATATCATCATTTGACAATAAAAAAATTGATATTTCGACCGTTGATTTGGCTTCTGGAGCTTATTTTCTGAAAATAAGCGATGGTCATAACACGACTATTCATAAGGTTTTAAAATGATTTAGGGAGCAAACAAAGAATAGCCTACCAAAAATTCCGAAAGAATTGAATATGAACATACTAGTATTTTCAATAAAAAAGCCCTGTTCTGATACAATCGAACAGGGCTTTTCCTATTTTTGGCAAAAATTAAAGTTCAATCAAAACAAAAATTAACCAAACGCATGTCGCAATTATCGCCACAATTAATTCTAAGCATCATCATCGCCTACTTTTTGATGCTCATTGGCATATCCTATTTAACGAGCCGTGGTTCAAATAATGAATCCTTTTTTGTGGCTAATCGAAAATCGCCGTGGTGGTTAATAGCCATAGGCATGGTCGGCACGTCCATTTCAGGTGTCACTTTCATCTCCGTGCCTGGCTACGTGGCTTCGTCGTCTATGTCCTATATGCAGATGGTTTTTGGCTTTTTCTTGGGTTACGTCATCATCGCAACTGTTTTATTGCCAATGTATTATAAAATGAATTTGATTTCAATTTATACGTATCTCGACAGACGTTTTGGCACAACGGCTTATAAAACAGGGTCTTTCTTTTTTATTTTGAGTCGAACAATTGGCGCATCAATTCGCTTATTTTTGATGTCAAAAATATTACACGCTTTCGTCATTGAGCCACTTTTTGGTATCTCTTTTTGGGTAACCGCCTTTGTGACCATCGCTTTGATTTGGTCTTATACATTCAAAGGCGGTGTCAAAACCATCATCTGGACAGATACATTGCAAACTCTTTTTCTCATTTTATCGCTCATTATGACCATCGTTCTTATTGGTCAAAACATGAATTTAGACATCGGCGGCTTAATTTCGACGGTCAAAAACGATGCACGAAGCCAAATTTTCTTTTTTGAAAACGGCTGGTCCGATTCAAAATTCTTTTTCAAACAGTTCCTTGCAGGGGCTTCGATTGCGATAGTTATGTCAGGACTTGACCAAGATATTATGCAAAAAATACTGACCGTCAAAAACATCAAAGGTGCACAAACCAATATGTATGCCTATTCGAGCATCTTGGTCTTGATGAATTTGTTGTTCCTTTCACTCGGCATTTTATTGTTCATCTTTGCGGCACAACACAATATCGAAATACCGACAAAAGAAATCACAACTTGGGCAAATGGAATCTCGTCCATCATAACAGTGCCTGATACCGACCTCCTTTTTCCAACAATTGCCTTAAAATATTCATCTGCCACTATCGGGATTTTGTTTGTTTTAGGCTTAACAGCATCCAGTTATGCCTCCGCAGACTCTGCTTTGACTTCTTTAACTACTGCATTTTGTATTGATTTCCTCGGTTTTGAAAAGAAAGATGTGAACTCACCTGCGAACTCTAAGTTACGCCACCAAGCGCATCTCGGTTTTTCAGCTTTGTTTTTCGTACTCATTTTAGTTTTTCAACAAATCGCAACAGGAGAGATTATCAAACTCGTATATGATTCAGCCTCAATTACTTATGGGCCACTTCTTGGTTTATTTGTTTTTGGTTTTTATACAAAACGCAGCATCATTGACCGCTATTCATTGTGGGTTTGCCTCGCTTCTATTTTCATCACAACGGCAATTTATACCTACAATGGTTATTTGGGCAACCTGATTTTTGGCTATAAATTTGGTTTTGAGTTACTCTTACTCAATGGCTTGTTGACGTTTATGGGTTTGTGGGCGATTTCTAAGAAAGGGAATCATGTGATGTGATATTTGCTTTTCATTACGTAACTATACGCCGAAAGCCTTTCAAGCTTATGTTTGAAAGGCTTTCGTGGTTTTATACTGAGGGGGTGGTTTTACTTTGTAGGACTAAGCCCTTAGAATAGGATGTATTGCGAGCGAGCGAGACTGTTCAGCAAATAGTTTTCTACATGGTTACTTTCTGTTGACTTTGTTCCATCAAGCCATCAAATCGAGCGAATTGTTGGCGATAAAACTCTTTATCCTCGTTGGTTAAGCCGTCTTTAATATTTTTGTGAATCAATACATCAATATTGTCGGAAAGGAAAATATTCCAATCCATTAATTCCTCAAAAGACATACTTAACATGTGATTTTTGAGCAAAAGATGTTTTTCCTCGTCTGTTTCAGCGAGTTGATATTTTTTAACGAGGGCGTTATTCTCTATTTTTTTCATTCTATATTTTGTTTAATGAATTAAACCTAAAACACGGCGTTTATCATTGAATAAACAAAATTATTGTTTATCAACCCAAATTCAAAGTTTGATGGCTCTGATTCAAAACATATTCTTTTTCCTATTTTAAGATGAAATGTCTAAACCCTATCTTACATTTTTTATCAGATGTTCAAGCAACATCTCCAAAACAACAAAATATGGGGCAAGCGGCTTGGGTTTGCACTTTTACATAAACGAGAGCCTTTCAAACTTATGTTTGAAAGGCTTTTGGTGGTTTTATACTGAGGGGGGTATCCCTTTCGTGCCTCTATTTTTTTATGTATATCAAAATCAATAGTACAAGTAAAATAGTAGCACTTACAACATTGATTATTACCTGTTGTGTATGTTTTCTCTTTTGGTTTGATAGTAATTCTTCATGTTTTAAGTCTTGGTATTCTCTAATATTTCGCTCTAAGGGTTCTAATTTGAGATTTAATTGAGATACGCCAAGATTGATTACACTTATTGTATTATCAATCTTATCAAGTCGGCTTGGGAAATCAATTTTTTCGATTTTCTCAATGAGTTTATTGGAAGCCTTGACTAATTCGCTATATTCCTCAATATGCTTTTGGGTAATTTCACTATGTCGTTTGATTAAGCCCTCAATGCCACTAACTACTTTCGACAAGTTAGAAAGTGAACCCTCAAAAGATGTATTCAAATCTGAAATAAGGCTCTCAAATATTCTTTTTTGTTCATTAACTTGTTTTAGGTAATCTTCTAAAATCTTATTGGTCGCTTGCCTTACTGCTTGAAGTTTTGAACTTATTGATGATTGTAAATTCTCAATCTTAAAATTGACCTGTTTTTCAAAGTTGGCTACTGTCAAACCAACAATACTTTGAAATTTCGCCAAGTTTTCATCAAAACTTACTCTGAAAGTTGATAAAGCCTTTTCAATCGTTTCGCTGTGATTGGTCTGTAAATCTACCAAAAACAATTCTACTGCTTTCTTCAATTTTTCATAATATTCCGTCTGTGCTAATTGCAAATTTGCAACTGCATTATTAGACTTCTCTGCTATTGCAACAACCAATTTAGTTGTATCTGATGCAGTTTTTATATGCTCAACGGCGGGTTTTAGGTCGATAAGACCTTTTTGCAAATTATGTAATTCCGTCTGCAAAAGTTCTTGTATTTGCTGGTTAACCTTCTTCACCCTTTTGTGGCAACTGTGGGGGCGTTTGAGTCACATCTAATGTCCATGCCATAGCAGCAGCGACATCAATAAGTGCCAAAACACT